>JAQICQ010000166.1 GCA_027858455.1 Elusimicrobiota bacterium
CCCGGAGCGGCCGCAATAAGCCGGTCTCCGGCATTTATCTTGTTTCCTGCAAGATAAGCAGATACCGCCATTGCTCTTTTTCCGGCGGGCTGAATTACAGTTATTGTTATAGATTTATCTAAACAAGAAACCACAAAATATTTTTTTGCGACTTCTGTTATTTCACCCGGGCTGCCGGACTGACTGTCATAAATTTTTCCTCCGAGCAGTTTAATTCTGCTTTTATTGCTTTTAAAGTATGAAAAACAGCCCGGAGAGGGAGCCATAGCCCTTATCCGGTTCAAAATTTCTTCGGCGCTTAAATTCCAGTCAAGCGAGCATAATGACTTATCAATTTTAGAAACATAACTGCTTTTTTCGTCTTTGCTCTGAGAGACAATGTCTATCTCTTTACCCCTTGATAAATCATCTAAGAAATTATCAAGCAGCTTAATCCCCCGGTCTGTAAGCCTCTCTTTAAGAACTTCATGATTATCATCCGGCATAATATCAACTTTTTTTTGAGCTACTATACCCCCCCTGTCAATCTTTTCATTCATCCTCATAAGAGTAACCCCGGTCTGCGTATATCCTTTCAGAAGCGCCCCCCGCACTGGCGAAGCTCCTCGAAGATCGGGCAATAAAGAATAATGTATATTAAATGCCCCCGTGGTGAAAGCTCTCAGGATTTCTCCAGAAAGAATCTGCCCGTAATCTACCACCACTACCATTTGAGCGCCGGACTCTTTTATCATTTTTAATGTCTCGGAAGTGTTTATATCTTCCGGCTGATATACATCTAACCGGGTCCTGTCGCAAAAATCCGCTACAACCGCTCTTTTTTCTTTTCGCCCCCGCCCTCGGGCCGAATCAGTTCCGGTAATGACTCTCACTAAATTTATTCCTACCTTATCTGAAAGAAATTGCGCATACCAGCACCCGGTTCTTGAACCTGACATTAATATAACTTTAATATTTTCCATCTTTTTTTCTCTTGATTCTTGATTTCAACAAATTCCAGGCCCTTTTGGGAAAAGCCATTCTGTCCGGAAAAAGTATGCCGTTTAAATGATCAATTTCATGCTGTATAACCGTAGCCATCAGCCCCCCGGCTTTAATAATTTTTCGCTCCCCTCTCTCCCCGCTCAACCCGGTTTCAACTATAATATTTGCGCTTCTTTTAACTTCCCCCGTAACCCCGTATACGCTCAGGCACCCTTCTTCGTATTTACTTTCCCCTGAAACCTCTAATATCTTAGGATTTATAAGCAATAGCGGAACCTCCATATCAGGAGAGGCCTGCGGTGATATTACCAATATATTCTTAGATATCCCCACCTGAGGCCCGGCCAGTCCTATACCCCGATTGTTCATCATGGCAGTTATCATAGCCGCGGAAAGCTTACGGATATCTTCATTTTTAATATTCCCGGCTTTTTTTCTTAAAATTGATTCAGGATATAATCTTATCTTCATAGCATAATTTTATAACATTTCATAATATTATTTCTTCACGGCATTGTCTGGGGGTCCACATCTATATTTATATTTATTGTCTTGTATTTTAAAATCATTCCCTTTAATATCTTTTTAATTCCGGTATTATCCTTACCTACTTTAAGCAACAGGCACTTGCGGTAATTTCCTCGCAATTTATATATTGCCGCTTTAGCCGGTCCCAAAACATCTGTATTATTATCCCGTTTTAAAATATATTTTTTGCATAAATCTATACCGCTGCTGACTTTTGATTGATTTTTGCCGCTGACAGTTATTCCTATAATATCTCTAAACGGCGGAAAACCAGCGGTTTTTCTTACATTCAATTCTTTATTATAAAAGATATTCGGATTATCTGAAAGCATCATCTTTAATGCGTAATGATTAGGGTTGTAGGTCTGGACAACAACTTCTCCGCGGTATTTACCCCGTCCTGTCCTCCCGGTCACCTGCATAAGAGTCAGATATATTTTCTCCGCGGCGCGAAAATCCGGGCTCATTAAGCCCAAATCACTGTTGATTACTCCCACCAGCCCCACATTAGAAAAATCCCATCCTTTAGTTAAAAGAGAGGTTCCTATCAGAATATCATATTTTCCATTTTTAAAATCATTGAAAATCTTTTCGACACTGCCCTTCTTTGAGATAGTATCTAAATCCATGCGGGCTATTTTTGCCTCGGGATAAAATTTATAGAGTACCTCCTCGACTTTCTGAGTTCCGGAACCCCGGAAATTGTATGTCTCGCCCGAACAGTAAGGGCATTTTAGAGGAACAGGCCTTTTTCTTCCGCACCAGTGACACTCCATCTGCGCTTTGCCGGCATGGTAGGCATAGGGCATATTACACTTGCCGCATTTCAAAGCTTTACCGCAATCGGAACAGATAACCGACGAGGTATAACCCCTCCTGTTTATAAATAATATCACCTGTCGATTTGAAGTTAAATTATTTTCAAGTTTTTCTATGATTCTCCTGGAAAGTATCCCGCTTTTTTCTCTTTCGGAATGCTCTCTTTTCATATCAACAAGTTCTATCTTCGGGGATTTAGACTTATCAACTCTTTGGGAAAGCGGCATATATTTAAAATCACCTCTTTTTGCCCGGTATATTGTTTCTAACCGGGGCGTTGCGCTGCTTAGTATCAGTCCCGCGCCGGTTATTTCGCATCTTTTTTCCGCTACCCATCTTGCGTCATAGGAAGGGGCGTTATCCTGCTTATATAATGGGTCCTGCTCTTCTTCAATTATAATGGCCCCTAATTTTTTAAAGGGTACAAAAACTGCAGAGCGCGGGCCTATCAAAATATCCATTTTGCCCTTGCTTAAAAATTCCATATATTTCATCTTTTTTCCACGCGCTATTTTACTGTGCCATACGCCAACAGCTGTTTTGCCAAATCGTTCCTTTAAACGGTCCACAAGCTGAGCGGTGATGGCAATCTCAGGAACAAGGACAAGCACCTGCTTACCATCGTCTATAAGTTCAGACATAACCCTCATATATACTTCTGTCTTGCCACTGTAAGTAACCCCGTGCAGGAGACACCGCGCGGACTTTTTGCCGGATCCATTTCCGGACCCTTTGCCTGACCCTTTGCCTGACCCTTTTAAAGAAATTTCTTTTTTTATAGCATCCACTGCGGCCGACTGATCTTGGTTTAACTTATATTGTGATTTTATATTCGTATCCGCTGGAAGTATCTCGAATTTAGGTTTTCTCTTAAGAGGTGTGAGCGATGCAGAAAGCATTGCCGCAAGCGCCATACCCCGGGGCACAACATAATAGCGGCTGATTTCTTTTGAAAGCCGGAGGAGTTCGGGAGTTAAAACAGGAGGATTATCTATAATTGATTTAATTTTCTTAAGTTCGTATTTTGTAGCCGGTTTTTTGTCAAATACCTTTACCGCAAAACCGGTCCGCGAGGTTTTTCCAAATGGGACTTTAACCCTGCACCCCTGCTTTATACTGTCATCTTCACAACTATAATAAAAATCATTATATACCGGAATGGGCAAAAATACACTTATATATTTCAAAGAAGTCCCTTAATTAGCTTTGTATCTTTAAATGTCTCTGCTTTTTTTGAGGGACTCCTCAGAAGATAAGCAGGATGATAAGTAGGCACAATCTTTACCCGGGTATTTCCAAGCGTTTTCTCATAAACCTTACCCCTTAAATTAGTTATACTTATATTAGATTCAAGCAAAGTTTTGGACGCAGGAGCCCCGAGCGTAACTATAACGTCAGGCTTTAATATCTCTATCTGCCGGTAAAGATAGCCGATGCAGGATTCTGCCTCCTTATCTGTCGGAGGTCTGTCATTGCCCCGTTTTTCAGGGTCCGACGGGTCTTTCATAGGATGACATTTCACGATATTAGTGATATAAACTTGGTCTCTTTCTAAATTAAAGACCTCTTTTATTATCTTTTTTAAAAGTTTTCCGGCGCGGCCTACAAAAACCTCGCCCCGGTGATCTTCATTATAACCAGGCCCTTCGCCGACAAACATAAGCCGGGCAGAAGGATCTCCGGAACCAAAACAAGCATTAATTCTCTGACTGCCAAGTTTACATTTTCTGCAACTTTTAATTTTTTCTTCAAGTTCTTCAAATTTATTAAAATTTTTATTTCTAAAAGGTTCTTTCATTTTAAGTTTTTTTTTGCCGTACCACAGTCCTTCCTCGCCTAAATCTTTACATTCGCGGAAATATTCACCCAGTAAATCTTTTACAGTTTCAGACATGCTTCAACTATTCTCCGGGCAGTTTCGGTGATATCTACATCTTTATACTCTTGAATTTCTCCAGAGGAAATTTCAGAAGAAAGTCCAGAGGTAAGTTCGGAAGAAAATTCGGAAGAAAGCAAGGTAAAAGTCTTCTTGCTTCCGGACAGATTACTTATGCTGTTTACAATCATGAGGTCGCAATTTTTTTCAGTTTTTTTCAGTTTTGCTTTTTTAATATCAATTTTTTCCTGAAGTGAAAATCCGGCAATCACCTGCCTTTCTTTATTATCACCGGCCCACTTTAAAATATCAGGATTTCTCTTTAACTTTATTTCCGGCATCCCCTTTCTTTTGTCTATCTTCCCCTTTACATACACAGGCCTGAAATCCGCTACTGCTGCCGAAGAAATAAATATATCACAATTACCATACTCTTCTTTTACAACCTTAAACATATCCCTTGCCGAAGATATTAAGATATGACGCACATCGTATCCGGCATGGCTTTTTATTGAGGATACCAAAGTGACCTGCGCGCCCAATGTGCGGGCATAATGCGCTATTTCCAGACCGGTCTTACCTGAGGCGCGGTTGGTAAGATATCTTACGGAATCCCAGTATTCAACTGTTGGACCCGCAGTTACAAGAATATTCTTTCCCTGTAGCTTTGTTTCTGCTGAAGGCATAGAAATGCCCTACCTTTTTTTAGCGTTTAGCAGTTCCGGGTAATCTTTTTTAAGAATATCCGTTGTTTTTATGATGATATCTTCAGGGGATATCATCCGCCCTACTCCGGTTTTAAGTCCGGCCAACGCCCCTTTTTCAGGATTATATATATGTACGCCTCTCTCTCTTAAAACAGTAAAGTTTTTAACAGTTGCGGCATTGTTCCACATATTTTCATGCATTGCAGGAGCCATAAATACCGGGCCGGTGAAATCAAGAATAACCGAAAGCAAGAGATTGTCCGCGATACCCGCCGTTATTTTGGCCGCTGTATTAGCGGTAAGCGGCGCAACTATTATAATATCGGCCCAGACCGAAAGTGCAGTATGATCCTTATCGTAATCCGGAGAGAAACTGTCTTTATATACTCTTTGGCCTGTGAGAGATTTAAAAGTTAACGGCGCTATAAATTCAGTTGCCGCATCGGTCATAACAGTTTTAACCCTGTGACCTTTTTTAACCAGCGAGGAGGCAATAACTGCGGATTTATATGCCGCAACAGAACCGGTAACCCCTAAAAGAACATTCATAATTACTTTTGTTTAGTTTTCGGTTCCTTTTTAGATTTCTTTGCAGATTTCTTTGCAGACTTCTTTGCAGGTTCCTTCTTAGATTCTTTTGCAGACTTCTTTGCAGATTTCTTCTTAGATTCTTTTGCAGGTTTCTTTGCAGATTTCTTCTTAGATTCTTTTGCAGATTTCTTTGCAGGTTCCTTTTCCTGTCCGCTATCTTTTTCGGCTGCAGGTTCTTTTGCAGATTCCTTTGCGGGTTCCTTTGCAGATTCCTTCTTAGGTTCTTTTGCAGGTTCGGGAGCAATCTCGTCTTCTATAATAATACTTTCAAGTATATCATCTATATGAGGCGGTTCCCCTATTTTAGCTGTCTTTTTAAATTCCTCTTTATATTTTTTAGACGCACGCAATACATACACCCATGAATTATCGATGTTATCATATATCTTTTTTCTGACTTTTTCCTTCACAGTCTGTCTCCTTATTTATTATTTCTTATACTTTAATTTATCTGCTCTTATTATCGCCTTAATATCCTTTAATGCTTCTGTAAGATTATCATTTATAACCAGATAATCATATTTAGAAAGATAGTTCATCTCCTCATAGGAATTTTTAAGACGTTTTTTAATTTCACCGGAAGAATCCTGTTTCCTGTTTTTTAACCTGTTCTTTAATTCTTCCATAGACGGAGGCAGTACAAAAATCAATATTGCTTCCGGAAATTTTTCTTTAACCTGAAGCCCGCCCTGCACATCTATATCTAATATAACATAGAGCCCTTTGTTGAGCCTTGTCTCCACAAATTTTTTTGAAGTTCCGTAATAATTACCATGCACTTGGGCCCATTCCAGCATTCTCCCTTCTTTTACCCTTTTTTTAAAATCCTCTTCATTTACAAAAACATAATCCCGCCCGTCTACTTCCCCTGCGCGCGGCTGACGGCTGGTAACAGAAATAGAAAATTCGGCAGAAGGCAATTCTTTAATTAACATATGGCAGAGAGTAGTTTTACCTGCTCCCGACGGCGCCGATATCACTATCAAAGCGCCTTTGTTTTCTCTTTCTTTTATTTGATTAATAATGTTTTTTTCGTTCACTTTTATTCTTTCGGTATTTTTGAGGAAAGCGTAAATTCTATAATCATTACTATTTTATCAAAAAAATATTTTTTTTCAAATTATTTTTAAATTGGAAGAAAATATTTGACAGCAAATAATATTATTTGCTATCATAGCAAAATCTGATTTTTACCGGCCGATATTTAACGGCTGATGTTAACTCATGATTATTTACAAAGTAAAACAATACGACAGTGCCTTAAATCTTAAAATTACAGAAAGTTTAAATATAGTAGAGATTTACACTACTGCCTGCCTTACTGAAAAGAACGGCAACTTTATCACTCTGCTTGCTAAGCAGAGAGCCGGCTTACCCGGTTCAGTTAATCTGTCCGTAAATAATTTTAAAGATACAGAACTGCCTGGAAATATTATTAAACTGGATTTAAAATTGGCAAAAAGATGGGACTCATCCATAAAAAGATACAGTCCTCTTTCAGTAAGCGCAGATACGACAGACGCAATTAAAGAAGTTTTAGATAAACCGGTTAATAAGATTAACTATTTAGATTTAACCGTTCCCGGAGATGCGATAGCGAATCTTCTGGGAAAAGGTCCCGGACTTACTCCTGCGGGAGACGATTTTATAGCCGGAGCTTTAAATGGAGCATATTGTTTTAACAGCGCTCTTTTTAACAGATTAAAAAGTAATATACACGGTCATTTAAATAAGACAACTAAACTCAGCCGGTATTATCTGACTTTTGCCGTTTCCGGTCGGACAGGAGAGGATATGCTGGAATTATTAAAATCTGTTTCGGGAAATTCTGTTTCAGAAAACTCTGTTCCGGAAAAAAAGACAGACAATATCCGAAAATACACAAACCGGATGATGGAATACGGAGCAAGCAGTGGATACTATATAGTAAAGGGGTTATTATGGGCATTAAAAAAAATATAATAAACAAAGATAATAACAACGATTCAGTCTTCCTGATGGAAATTGCGGGAAACCTTGAGAAATCAGACGGAATAAGTTCAGCTTCGCTTATGATGGGCACAGAAGCCAATAAAGATATATTGATTCAGGCAAATCTACTTACCGAAGAAGGCGAAAAAGCTAAGGAAAATGATCTTATCATTGCTATAGCTGCCGACAGCGAGAAAATCCTTAAGGATTCAATACAAAAAATAGAGCACAGCTTTGAGAACGCCGGGTCGGAAAAACAGGAAGAAGGCGACTTTAAACCGCCTACTTTTGAAGCTGCGCTTAAAACTTTAAAAAATCCTAATTTCGCATTAATATCCGTAGCCGGAGAATATGCCGCAAGGGAAGCCGGCAGAGCGCTCGACAACGGACTCAATGTTATGATATTTTCAGATAATGTTTCTCTTGAAGATGAAATAAAGCTTAAGAAAAAAGCAAATTCGCGGGATCTTATTTTAATGGGACCCGACTGCGGTACCGCAATAATCGGCGGGGTTCCTCTTGGTTTTGCAAATATGGTTTCTGTCGGAAATATAGGTATAGTCGCTGCGTCAGGTTCCGGACTGCAGGAAGTAACCGTCACCATAGATAAAGAAGGCGCGGGAATAACTCACGCGATAGGTACCGGCGGAAGAGATCTCTCGTTAGATGTAGGCGGAATAACAATGTCAACAGGCATAACCACCCTGGAGGAAGACCCTTCCACAGAAGTTATGGTCCTTCTTTCTAAACCGCCCCACCCCGATGTCGCAAAAAAACTTATCCAAAAAGCAAAGAAAATAAATAAACCAGTTGTTATATGTTTCTTAGGCTCTAAAGGTTTTAAATCGGAAGGGAATATCACCTTTACATCTTCCCTTGAGGGCGCCGGGATTGCTGCGGCTCAGCTTTCAAAAGGAGAAAAAATCAGTCTGCCGGAGTTTACCGTAGATAACATAGACGCCATGCTCGAAAAAGATTTAAATAACCTTTTAGGGGACAATTCAGGGAACAATGCCGGGGACAATAAATATATTCGCGGACTTTATGCCGGCGGAACGCTTTGCGACGAATCCATAGATATAATGAAAGGGAGCGGGATATCCCCCTATTCCAATGCCGGAGTCCCGGAAAAGATGAAACTTAAAGATTCAAATAAGAGTTTTGAAAATTCCATGGTGGACATGGGCGAAGATGAATTTACTAAAGGCCGGCCTCACCCGATGATTGACCTAAGTCTGAGAAACAAAAGAATTGAAGCAGAAGCCAAAGATGACGAAACTGCGGTAATCCTTTTTGACCTGGTACTCGGCTACGGAGCTAATCCCGATCCGGCCAAAGATATGACAGACACATTAAATAAAGTTAAAGATAAAAAAATACTTGTCGCCAGTGTCTGCGGAACCGACAGCGACCCTCAAAACTACTCAGACCAGGTAGCGCAATTAGAAAAATGCGGTGTGACGGTACTTCCGACAAACGCCCAGGCCACAAGATATGCCTGTAAAGTAATTGAAGAAATAAAAGCGAGGTAAATATGAAAATTCCCGAAAAAATAGAAGTTGTAAATATAGGTCTTGACAGGTTTATTGATGCCTTTGAGGATACAAAAACCCAATACGCAAATTATGATTGGAAACCTCCGCAAGGAGATCCCGAGCTTCTGGCAAAATTAGACAGACTGAAAAGTTCTGAAAAAGTCAAGGCAGCCAACCGGGAAGCCTACGAGCGGTTAAATAATTCGCAACCGGTACTTATTGATGTAAAACAGGCTAAGGACGTGATACCTCAATTAAAAGAAAAAGTTATTTTTCATGCCGGCCCTCCGGTAAAATGGGAAAATATGTGCGGCCCGGTAAAAGGCGCCGCAATGGGCGCCTGTATATATGAAGGATGGGCCGAAAACATTGAAGAGGCCAAAGAGATGTGCGCTGCGGGAGAAATAGACTTTTCCCCCTGTCACCACCATAATGCAGTCGGGCCAATGGCCGGAATTTTGTCCCCGTCTATGTATGTATGGGTGGTAAAAAATAAAACTTACGGCAACGAAGCATACTGTTCATTAAACGAAGGTCTCGGTAAAGTCCTTAGATTCGGCGCATACAGCGACGAAGTTATAGAAAGATTAAAATGGATGGAAAAAGTTCTCGGACCCAATCTCTCTAAAGCAGTCAGAGCAACCGAGGACGGTATCAATATCTCAAATATAACCGCCCAGGCGCTCCAGATGGGAGATGAATGCCATAACAGAAATGTTGCGGCGACAGGTTTGTTTCTTAAACAGCTGGTAAAACTTTTCCTTGAAGTAATAGATGATAAAAAACTTATACTTGAACTGGTTAATTTTATTTCCGGCAACGACCATTTTTATCTGAATGTTTCTATGGCTGCCTGCAAAACTACGGCGGACTCTATAGCCGGACTGAAAAATTCGACCATTGTGTCGGTTATGGCCAGAAACGGAACTGAAATAGGCCTGCGTATAGCCGGCAGTGGCGACAAGTGGTTTACAGCCGAAGCAGGAATACCCAAAGGGCTCTTTTTCTCCGGATTCACCCAGGAAGATGCCAATCCAGATTTAGGCGACTCTACCATAAGTGAAATAGCGGCAATCGGCGGATTTGCAATGGCAGCGGCTCCGGCCATAGTTAAATTTGTAGGCGGTACCGCACAGGATGCCATAAAATATACAAAAGAGATGGCTTCCATAACTCACGGTCCTAACCGGAAATTTCAGATACCCCAGTTAAATTTCATGGGCACCCCTACCGGACTTGACATTCTAAAGGTACTTGACACAGGCATAGCGCCTTTTATAAATACCGGTATAGCGCATAAAAACCCCGGTATAGGACAGGTCGGAGCAGGATTACTCCGCGCGCCTATGAGCTGTTTCAAAGACGCTCTAAACTATATGGAGGTAAAATAATGGATATATTAATAAGAAATGCTAAACTGCGCGAAAAACAGTATACGGTTGATATAGGCATTCAAGACGGCAAGGTTAAAGTAATAACCCCTTCTTCGTCCGAAACAGATTCCGAAACAGATATAAAAGCTAAAAAAACAATAGATGCGGGTAATAAATTAGTCACACCTACTTTTATCGACCCTCATCTCCACATGGACAAAGCATTAATATCCGAAGAAGTCAGAGAAAATAAATCCGGCACTCTTAGCGAAGCCATTGAAATAATTTGGAATAAGAAAAAAGATTACACAACTAAAGAAGTAATAACGAGAGCTTCAAGAGTTATTGAGATGGGGCTTGTAAACGGAACGACCAAATTCAGAACGCATGTCGATGTTGATACAATCGTCAAGTTAAAAGCCGTCGAGGGTTTAGCAGAGACTAAAAAGAAATACGCAGGCGTTGCCGATGTTCAGATAGTTGCCTTCCCCCAGGAAGGAATATATAAAGATCCGGGGGCAGATAAACTTATGAAAAAAGCCATGAAAAAAGGAGCCGATGTAGTCGGTGGAATGCCCTATAACGAAAATATACCCGAAGATTCCCGCAAACATGTTGACTACTGTTTTGATCTTGCCACTAAATTTGATGCCGACATTGATATGCATGTAGACGAGACCGACGACCCTTCGGCCCGGAGTTTAGAATACATTGCCGCCATGGCTATAAAAGAAAATTACGGACCGCGGGTAACGGCAGGCCATACCTGCGCTCTGGCCGCATACGATGACAACTATGCCCGGAAAGTTATAGGTATAGTTAAAGAAGCCGGAATGCATATGATAACAAACCCCGCCACTAACCTTATGCTTCAGGGCCGTCTGGATAAACAGCCCAAACGGCGAGGCATAACCAGGGTTAACGAGCTTATTGAAGCCGGTATAAATGTCGCATACGGGCAGGACTGCATAAAAGATACTTTCTATCCGACCTGGGGTCGCGAAGATATGCTTGAAGTCGGGCTCATAACCGCCCATGCGGCTCAATTCACCCAACCCGGCCAGATAGAGAATCTCTATGATATGCCTACTTTTAACAGCGCCGCAATCATGCATCTTAAAAATTACGGCATAAAAGAAGGAGACGAAGCCGACATGAATATAGTGGACGCCGAAACCGTCCAGGAAGCGTTCAGGAAAAACGCAACCCGCCTTTATGTTATTTCAAAAGGCCGGGTTATTGCCCGAACAGAGACAACAAAAACGATTAATACAGGAATCAAGTAAAGATAAGGAATAATAACAAGGAGAAAAAAATTATGAAAATGTACGATTTGACTCAGAGACTGAGCATTCACACACCGCCCTGGCCCAGTTATATGCCTCTCGGAATTCAGTATTTTAAAAGAATAGCCGGAGCTCATAACGGACAGGGAGCAAACGGCCAGATTATTGAGACATCCAATCACGTTGGAACTCACATAGACGGAGAAATTCATTTCCATGCTTCAGGCAGGTCTATCGGAGATACCCCTCTTGAATTTTTCTGCGGCGATGCCGCTGTAGCTGATATTTCCGAAGATGTTTCCTATTACAGTTTATACACCACCGAAATGATAGATAAAAAAGTTGAAGTCAAAAAAGGCGACATACTTATAATAAATACCGGATACCACCGTTATGCCTGGGACCAGCCGGAATCAGACGAGCTCAGATACTTTGTAAAACATCCGGGACCTGCTCCCGGGTTTCATAAATGGGCTCTTGAAAAAGAAATAAAATGGATCGGAGTTGACTGCGGAAGCGCCGACCATCCCATGAACACAATACTTAGAGACTGGCACCCGGGACTTTTTGAAGAAGCCGAAGAGAAACTCGGCAAACCATGGGACGAAGTTTTCCCTCCCAAGGAATATTATCAGGTAATGCACCTCAAACTTTTCCCTAAAGGCCTTATCCATGCCGAAAATTTAGGTGGAAAAATAGACGAAATTTCTGACAGAAGAATTTGGGTTGGCTGTTTCCCGTGGAGAGCAATAGAACTTGAATCCTGCATATCAAGAATTGTTGCAATGGATTTTGATAAGTAAATATACTTATTCGGATAAGAAAGAAAAGAAAGGAAAAATCAAATGAACAAAGATGTTGAATATCATATAGGTCTTAAAAAAGGCGATATAGGCAAGTATGTACTGCTTCCCGGAGATCCGGGCCGCGTTGAAAAGATAGCAAATTACTTTGACGAAGCTGAAGAAGCAGCAAATAACCGCGAATACAGGACTTTTACAGGAACTGTTGACGGGATAAAGGTATCGGCTACATCCACAGGGATAGGCTGCCCTTCTACTGCAATATGCGTGGAAGAACTTACCAAAATAGGCGCGGAAGTATTTATCAGAATAGGGACGGCAGGCTCTCTTCAAAAAGAAGTCGGACTCGGAGATATAGTTATTTCAACCGGAGCGGTAAGAGAAGAAGGAACGACAAGGCAGTATGTCCCCCTTTCATTTCCGGCAGTATCAAGTCTTGAAGTAACCAATGCTTTAGTGAAAGCAGCCGAAAAACTCGGTGTAACTTCCCATCCCGGTATCGTTCACTGTAAAGATGCTTTTTATACCGAAGGGAACAACGAACTTCCCCTGGCAAAACATAACGACGAACTATGGGAAGCCTGGTATAAATCTAATGTGCTGGCAACTTCAATGGAAAGCTCGGCTCTATTTATTATTTCTCATATCAAGAAGAAACTTGCCGGCGAAGTTCTGGCAATTATAGGCAAAACCTATGAGAATAAACCAATCGAAAAGAAGGTCGGGGTGGACGAAGCGATACAGACAGCCATAGAAGCAGTAAAGATACTTGACAAGAAATAAAAATTTAAGTATCTTTTAATTGGATTATAGCGCCGGTGTCTCCCCCCGATACCGGCGCATTTTTTTTAGTACTTTGATAGAGGCTGAGCCTCACTCATCTTTTGCGAAGGAATTTTTAAAATATTCTTTAAATTTTAACGGCCGGGCGTAGTAATGCTCTCCCTGTTTTTCAAGATTAACTTTTCGGCCTATTTTAAGGGTGTCGGCATCCCGTGCATAGGAAAGAATATTTTCTCCGGCTGTCTTTACTACACATAAATAAAGCGGAGCGTCAAATCCTTCCGGAGTAACATTAAGTATAGTATAGGTTAATATTGTACCTTTCATCATACTGCCTCCAGGATAATAACCATATTGTTTGTAGCCAGCCCTCCTATAGACTGGGTCAGCGCGTATTTAAGGTTCCCATCTAACTGGCGGTCTTCTGCTTGCCCTCTTAGTTGCCATACGGCTTCTACAATTTGAGCAAGGCCGGAAGCACCTACCGGATGACCTCTTGCCTTAAGCCCGCCGGAAGGATTTATAGGCAACCTGCCGTTTTTTGAAGTTATCCCCTCTTTTAAAGCTATCCAACCCATGCCCGGTTCAAATAACCCTACATCCTCGGAGCCGATTATCTCAAAAGGGGTAAAGGCATCGTGGAGTTCCGCAAAAGATATATCCTTCGGCCCGATTCCCGCCATCTTATATGCTTTTTCAGCAGCTATTTTTGTTGATTTAAATGTAGTGAAACTTTCTCTTTTTGTAAGTGGGATATGATCTGATCCCTGCCCAAGCCCTTTAAGTTTAACTTCTGACTGCTCGGAAGTAACCACCATACTTGCCGCACCATCCGATATAGGCGAACAGTCATATAGTCTCAGAGGGTCAGCTATAACTTTTGATTTCAATACATCTTCAACGGTTATCTCTTTATTAAAATGAGCATAGGGACTTAAGGCGGCGTTTTTATGATTTTTAACCGCTACTTCGGCGTAATCTTCCTCTTTCATGCCGTATTCCTTCATATACTTTCTCGTTATCATTGCCGCCAGCGCCGGCATAGTAGCGCCGTATTTGCGTTCCTCCGGAGCTATAACCTCGGCCAGTATCTTTGATGCGCGGCCGGTAGATACGCCGGTCATCTTTTCGCCGGCAATGGCAAGGACTGATTTAAAATAACCTGATGCCGCCGCGTATATCGCCTCGTCAAAGGCGGCAGCTCCCGATGAAGACGCAGTCTCAATTCGCGTGGCCGGAACAGGGACAAGACCCAGCCGGTCGGCAACTACCGATGCTATATTTGATTCAGAGGCAAACTCCTCGGGATTCATTGTACCTACATATATTGCATCTACTTTTTCCCGGCCGGCATCTTCAAGAGCTTTCCGGGCCGATTCAACCATTAAATCAACAAGAGTTTCTTTTCTACGACCGAATTTTGACATCCCTACTCCTGATATATAAACATCCTGCATAATTTTAATACACTCCTTCTTTAAAATCAGAAATAATATTTCTATGATCAAAAACTATTTTTTGCGGAAGATCGCCTAAATTAAAAAATTTTGCTTCGACAGCATCGCTTCCCGATCTTAAGCTACCACTGCTTTTTGCGGTAAAAACAACAGAGACGGTATGAAACCTCGGGTCGCGCTGCGGGTCAGAATAAGAATGAAACTGCTTGAGCTCTCTTAATTTTAATCCGGTCTCTTCTTTCATTTCCCTTCTTGCCGCATCTTCAAGCAACTCCCCTTTTTCTACAAACCCTCCCGGTAATGCCCAACCGAGCGGAGGAAATTTTCTTGACACTAATACTATACCGTTTCCCGCACGATCGTTTCCCTCACGGATAATAACATCAACCGTCAGCACAGGAATTTTTAATGTTTTTCTGTAATTATAATCCGCTTCAAAACTCATATACAGTATATCCGTCACGGCTGTATACTTTATTTATATAATTAGAGGTAAGATCCTCATATACGCCGTAAGCATATTCGTTAAATATATTGCTGTGATATCGCTTTGTCTTTTGAAGTTCGGATTCATTTACCAGGATATGGGTAATGCCCTTCTTCTTTAAAATTTCGGCGGCCTCTCCGGTATTGCCGGCCCCGCTTATCATATCGGCAAACGGAGATTTTGACCACACATCCGGAGCCACTGTTTTCCTGTCAATATAGAAAGTACGCGTCTCGCCTATAAGCAATACCCCCGCATCAGGAGATGCGTTTTTATTTATATAATCCATAGCTCCGTAACCTTCAATGGCATTATGCTTAAACTCGGCCCGGGAGGTATACCCCAAAGCAAAATTTATCTTGCCGTCTAAATTAAGCAAGGGCCATATTATGTAAAGGTTGACGGTCAGAGAAACTATAAAAATAGCCATAACCGCCCGGTAAAAATACTTAATTTTCCCGTAGAGGTTTATAATTATATATGCGGTTATCATTGCAAAGAGAGGCAACAAAGTATATATATAAGCGGCCGATCGGCCTGCCAGAATAAATACAACTATATAGATACCCGCAAAGGCCATCATAACCCTTATGGTCTTGCCGAGTTCGTCTATTAAAAATACAGCCGGCAGAAAAAGAATATAGACCGGCCCGGTCAATAAAAAATTAGCCGGCGACGGACTTGCCGCAAACGGCATATACCATAAAGGCAAAAGATATCCCCAAAAACTTTTTGTAGCGGCAGTTGCCGCTGACACAGCGGCGGTTTTACCGGTGAAAATACCGGTGAAAAACGGAAAAACAGGATTTCCCGTTACCGCTAAATTTTTTAATCCCATAGGAAGAAGGCCCGCTATAAACGGGATTATGAAATAAAGAAGATCGTTAGCCATATGCTCGTAACTTCCGGTCTGTTTTTTGTTTATTATTTTATATATTACCATAATAAGTATAACCATCGGGGTAAAGAGTCCGTAATACCCCCACCCGACTGAAAGCGCGGCAAATATCCCGGCCA
The DNA here is from genome assembly GCA_027858455.1 of Elusimicrobiota bacterium. GTDB lineage: Bacteria > CG03 > SLGR01 > SLGR01 > JAGXOG01 > JAGXOG01. The sequence continues at coordinate 16,218 of JAQICQ010000166.1, forward strand.
GAATCAGCCAGCCCTTCTTTTTATTAAATTTTCCCCC
>JAQICQ010000229.1 GCA_027858455.1 Elusimicrobiota bacterium
GCTTTCTCCGGCCCAGGAGATACGGGTTATTCTTGATTTAGGAACAGCGGCAATTGAGATGTTTGCCTTCTTAAGCGCTACATTTATTGCCGTCAGAATGATAATCCGGGAGATGGAGGAAAAGACCGTCTACCTTATCCTTTCCCGTCCGGTTTCAAGAGCTACTTATCTATTAGGCAGATTTTTCGGTATAATATCGGTCATTGCCTCCTATATTATTATAATGGCTCTTTCACTCACACTTATGCTTCTCTTAAAAGGATGGGCCTGGGACAGTTATATATTATTAATATCTTTTACGGTATTGTTAAAGATAGTAATTATAACTTCCTGCTCTATTCTTTTGTCGCTCATCTCAACATCATCGGCCTCGGCTTTTGTAAGCATATTTTTTCTCTGGGCGCTCGGCCATTTCTCCGGAGAATTAAAATATCTCAATCAACTTTTAAAAGAATCCGGCATAGCATTAACATCCTTGCTTAAATTTCTCTACTATGTTATTCCTAATTTCAGTTTTTTGAATTATAAAGACACATTCCACATATCCGACGCGGGATTAAACGCATACTTTTATCCTGCCGGTTACGCGATATTTTATTCGGCCGTCATTATAACCTTATCCATTATTCTGTTTAAGAAAAAGGAACTATGAGAAAAACTTCCGTCAGGTTAAACGGTATACTGCTTGTCTTATTTATATTATTTACCGGTTTTTTTTACAGTAAGATGCAGGACAAAACCCCTTACCCTCCTATATTTTCTAAGACATACCCATTAAGCACACCGCTTTCTTTCTGGGCGTCAATGATGGGAATGAGAAGGCTGGCTACCGACATAATATGGATACAGGTTATCCAGTATTACGGTGAGCCCTCGGGAACGCATGCGGAATTAAGTTCCGGGCGAGGCCATACGGAAGATACAGCCCGCACGCAGAAAAATAAAAAAAAAGTATATTACCCGGAGCTTAAAAATTACTGGCAGCAGATAATAAGATTTGACCCACTCTTTGCAAATGCCTATCTGATTGGACCTACTACTCTGGGATGGAACCTTAAACGCTACGAAGAAGCTCTGGACATTTTAAACGAAGGCATCAAGGCAATTGAGAATATAGAAAGTAAAACCGATAGTATAAATTTAAGAGAGACAGACAAATACCATCCTCTCATAGTAGGAAGCGACACTTATTTTAATGAGCTGAAGTGGAAACTCTATCTTTTAAAATCAACTTTGATATATATGAACAGGGAAGAGTTATCTAAAGCAATCCCGCAACTGGAAAAGATAGCATTTCTGGAAGGAACCCCCATAAATATAAAGGTTATTTTGGCTCAGTTATACGAACAGGAAAACAAAGATAACAAAAAAGCTCTTAACTTATGGGTGAATATTTATAACAACGCTCAGCGGGAAAGCAGAAAAATATCAGCGCTTAAAAATATAAAGAGATTAGAAAAGCTTATTTCTTCCGGTTGATTTCTTTTCTGAGTTTTTGAATAAACTCGTCGGCGGTAAAAGTGCCTATGTCGCCTTCGGAAAGTTTCCGGATTGACAATTTACCGGATTCAATTTCACGGTCGCCTACTATAGCCATATAAGGTATTTCCATGTCACGGGCCTGCCATATCTTTTTGCCGAGTTTTTCATCTTTATTGTTTACAGCAACCCTTATCCCTTTTTTAAGCAATTCCCGTTTGAGTTTATTGCAATACTCCAACTGATCGTCTGAAATAGGTATAAGCTCTAACTGGACAGGGGCAAGCCAAAGAGGAAACCGTCCGCCGTAATGTTCAATTAAAATCCCGAAAAATCTTTCCAGAGACCCGAATATTGCCCTGTGTATCATTACCGGCCGTTCTTTATTTCCCTCTTTGTTTACAAAATTCATATCAAATTTTTCAGGAATATTAAAATCAACCTGAATAGTCGAACACTGCCACATGCGGTCCAGCGAATCTTTTATTTTTATATCCACCTTAGGTCCGTAAAAAACCCCCTCGCCGGGATCTATTTCATAATCAAGCCCTATTTTTTTAAGCCCTTTCTTCAAGGCATCTTCGGCAAGCTTCCACTGGGCGTCGTCTCCGACATATTTATCCGGGCGGGTGCTTAAAAAAACTTTATAGTCTTTGAACCCAAAAGTCTTTAAGATACTTAAAGTAAACTTAAGAACTTTTTCTATCTCTTCGTCCACCTGACTGCGCCGACAAAATATATGGGCATCATCCTGAGTAAATCCCCTCACTCTCATAAGTCCGTGTAAAACACCTGTCTTTTCATACCTGTAAACAGTTCCCAGCTCCGCCCATCTTAAGGGAAACTCGCGGTAAGAATGAAGATTGTTTTTATAAACAAGTATATGACCCGGGCAGTTCATAGGTTTTAAAATATATTCTTCTCTTCTTTCTTCTAATTTCAGTTTGGGAAACATATATTCGCTGTAAAAATCCAGATGGCCCGAAGTCTTCCAGAGATTACTGTTAGCGATGTGAGGAATATTTATAAATTCATACCCGTTTTGGCGATGTTCTTCTAACCAGAAATTTTCTATCTCCCTGCGGACAGCCGCGCCGTTTGGATGCCAGAAAACAAGGCCGGCACCGGCATTACGGGGCTGGATACTGAATAGATCAAGTTTTTTGCCAAGCTTTCTGTGGTCACGTTTTTTGGCCAGTTCATACTTCCTTATATATTTTCTCAGCGCTTTGGGGGTTTCAAATACAGTTCCGTAAATACGGGTCAGCATCTTGTTTTTTTCTTCGCCTTTCCAGTAAGCCCCCGCAACTTTAAGCAGCTTAAAGGATTTCAATTTCACGGCGGATGTTTTTTCTATATGGGGTCCGCGGCAAAGATCAACAAAATCCCCGCTGCGGTATATGCTTATATCTTCATTTTCGGGAAGTTCATTAATTAATTCTTTCTTGTAAGGTTGGTCTTTGAAAATTTCTAAAGCTTTTTTACGGGTAACTACTTCTCTTTCAAACTCAAAGCCCTGCTCTACGACCTTGGTCATTTCATTTTCTATCTTTTCAAGGTCATCCTCGGAAATTTTGTCTTTAATGTCAAAATCATAATAAAATCCGTTTTCTATTGCCGGGCCTATTCCTATTTTAACATCACCGTAAATTTTCATGACCGCATCGGCCATAATATGGGAAGTTGAATGCCTTAATTTTTCTATATTATCACTCATTATTCTTATCCGGTCTTCTTATACTATTTACCTAATTATATTATAAAATGGTGGGCGGTACTGGATTTGAACCGGTGACCTCCACGATGTCAACGTGGCACTCTAACCAACTGAGCTAACCGCCCGTAAAAACCTATGGAGGCGCGGGCCGGATTTGAACCGGCGAATAGCGGTTTTGCAAACCGTCCCCTTAAGCCTCTTGGGTACCGCGCCCAAATTTATAAAAACTATAACGAAGTTCGATAACCTGTGAAGAGGGCGGGATTTTTTTTGATTATACCCGTTACTTCATTGCTTAAAGCCGGGGTTTCCCCCTGACAGCCTTCGGCTTTTTCATGCATAGAACAAGTGTGCTTCACTAAAAAACAGTCATTTAGACTGTTTTTCTTAACGCTTCGCATGCACGGAAAACCCTTCAAGTCCCCCTTATTATATCTTTGGTGCCGAGGGCGGGACTTCTTTTCGTTCGCTTCCTCTCTCTCAAAGCCGGGGTTTCCCCCTGACAGCCTTCGGCTTTTTCATGCATAAGCATGCGGGGAAAACCCTTCAAGTCCCCCTTATTATATCTTTGGTGCCGAGGGCGGGACTTGAACCCGCACGGGATAAACCACATGGTCCTTAACCATGCGTGTCTGCCAGTTCCACCACCTCGGCACTGGATTTAAAAGAACTATTGCTCCGGAATATCTTCCGGAATTGAAATTGGTTCTTCGCTCTGAGCAGGTGTTTCAGTTGCGGCCGGCGGCGATAATTGTTTGTCCATAATACTTTTGGAAGAACTCCGGCTTGTCCGTACAGCCATGACCAGCGAAGTCAGTAAAAATAGCGTGGCCAAAGTTACTGTTATCTTTTTTAGTATAACATCACTGCCGGGGGCCGACAACATATCGTCCATACCGCTGCCGCCGCCGAATAAGGATGCCATACCGCCGCCTTTGCCCTGCTGAAGCAAAATAACAAGAATCAACAGAACCGCCGATATAATTTGTATTGCTGTTAGTAAAAAATGCATAGATTTTATATATATCAAATATATTTTTTCTTGTCAATTAAAGTATAGGGTAAAAATGACACTTTCCCGGGTTTAAATAACCCCGGATTGCCGGCCTTGGACTTACCTTTCGCGCACCTCCTCAAAGAGAGTTCTCCGCGATTTTTCCGTTGGATGAGCAACTGAGCGCTCCTAAATGGAGAAAAGCAAAGCGTCAGCGAAGGAG
>JAQICQ010000049.1 GCA_027858455.1 Elusimicrobiota bacterium
AATACGAAAATACAAGTTATGCCAAAGGAGGTGTCCGGGGTATTTCCCAGAAGATTCAGTATAACTTTATGCTGCCCTATGATAATCAGATGCCCGGGTGGGTTAAAACAAAATTCAGAGACAGGGGTAAAAACATAACCGGTGAAGGAGCTAATTTTCTTATATTTTGCTGTTCTAACAATCTTTTTAACATGACCAAAGAGATAGATAAACTTATCACCGCCTATCCGGATAAAAAAAGTTACGGGCTGGAAGAGATCAGGGAAATAGCCGCCGCGCACAAAAAAGAAAACATCTTTGGTTATCTGGATGCGCTTACCTTGCGGAAAGAAAAAAAAGCGCTTATGCTTTTAGACGATCTTTTAAAATACGGAAACGATCCGATTTATATAACCGGGATGCTAAAATGGAAACTCCAACAGCTTATTACAGTTAAAAAACTTATGATTGAAACAAATCTGCCGGAAAAGAAGATATTAAAAAAGGCAGGTTTAAATGTATATGTAAACAGGGGGATGTGCCGGAATCTAAAAAATTATTCTCAGGAAAGACTGCTTGAAGCTTACGATCGGCTCTTTAAAACCGATATACGGATGAAGAGTTCGGGTGTAGATAGCCGGTTTTTAATTGAAGAGTACAGTATTTGGTTTATGACAGAGAGTTAAGTTTCTTGGCCATACGGCTTTTAAGCCGCGCGGCTTTATTCTTATGAATAATATTTTTTGTTACCGCTTTATCAACATACATTTTAGTTTCATCGAGTATTTTAAGCGCTTCGTCTTTATTCCCTTCTTTAATAAGTATATTGATTTTTTTTAAGGCCGTATTTACGCGTGACCTATAGCTTTTATTTCTTAAACGTTTTTTTTCGCTTTGCCTTGAGGCTTTCATAGCCTGTGTATGACGGCCCGTGGGTAATTTAGTCATTATATATCAGCTCCTTTTTAATCTGCTGTAATCTGTTTATTTAACTAACCAATATAATACATAAAAAAGGTGATTTGTCAAAGATATTTTTTAATCCGATATGGAGTCGGCAAATTCAATTACGGCGCCGGCAAAGGCCCGTGCCGTGCTTCCCGACCCGGCATAGCCCGCGACGGCTCTTTTTTTGTCTTTATTATAATTTCGGTCACTCATGTACCAGCCGAAAAAAGCAATGGCATCGGGCATATTAAACGGGTCAAAAACCCCGTCATCATCTAAATCCAGTAGTTCTTCATAGCCGCCGGCGGTAATTGCCGTAAACCAGAACGGCATCAACTGGCAGTATCCGACCGCGCCCATAAAGCTGGAAGGGACATAAGGGTCTATTTCTATTTTAGGGTTACGGACGCCCTCCAGAAGCCCTTTAATATTTTTAACGGCGTAACTTTTCTTTGAAGGCACGGTGTGATAGACAGAGGCCAGTGCGTTAAAGAGCTTATATGGAGGATTTAAACTACCCCAGCTGTATTCAATCCCGGCCAGGCCGGTTATGATTTCCGCCGAATCCGGGTGCAGTCCGAATCTCTTTGAGGCCAGCTCAAGGTAAACTTTATTTTCTTTTAAAAAATCCCGGCCTTTTTTTCTTCCCGCCGGAGTAAGCAGACCGAAGCCCGGGCTTTTAAAATAGTTTCCCGGTACTGCGTCGTAGGTTTTCTTTTTTGCCCGGAGTTCATATATCTTAAATCTTTTATCTATTATAAGCTCCCGCAAAAGAGGGTCGTTTATTTCTTTGGTAAGTTCACGGTAAATATCCGCCTGAAGGGATGGTTTGAAATCCTTATTTTTTTGTTTTACGCAGCCGGTAAAAAACAGTAGAGTTAAAAATAGAATTTTACAGTATGTTTTATGCATAAATTTAAAATAGTAAAAATGCCGGTTAAAATCAAATTATTTCTGCCTGCCGGTTCACATAAGCATTTAAACAAAGGCAGACCATTGCTGTATTTGAAAATCTGATTGAAATATATATCAATACTGCCTTGTAATAACCCTATTGCCTCATCTAAAAATCTAAACGAAAAAGATGTAAAATAGCCTCCGATAAGGAGGTAAAGATGAGGTTAACAATGAATGAGAAAAGGAAGATTACAGAGAAAGTAGCAAAGAGATATCGTAAAGCCCGGAAAAAGCATAAAGGTTTGATATTAGATGAATTCACCGAAGTTACCGGGTACAATCGGGCGTATGCGTCGCATGTACTAAATAATTGGGGCAAAAAAATATATGTCCAAGTTAAAGGCGAAAAGATAACCTATATTTTGGGCAAAAGGAAAAAGAAGACGCTGCGGATTCGAAAGAAGTATTACGATGAAGAAGTTTTACGGCCGTTAAAAAAGATATGGTATGTCAGCGGGATGTTATGCGGGAAATATCTAAAAGCCTATATAGAAGACAATTTGAAACTGCTGGAAAAACAAAATGAAATAAATCTTAATAAAGATCAGAACCGTAAATTAAATAAGATAAGTGCTTCTACAATAGACCGGTTGCTAAAAAAAGAACGTAAAAATATGGAGTTAAAAGCCCGAAAAAAGACAAAACCGGGAACAAAAAAGTTGAAAGATAAAATTCCGGTAAGAACATACTGGCAGTGGGATGAAAACAAGCCGGGGTTTTTAGAGATAGATTTAGTAAGTCATAACGGAGGTAATCCCTCAGGAGAATTTATATATACGCTTGATGCAACGGATATAAACACCGGTTGGACAGAATTGAGGGCGGTAAAAAATAAAGCGGCGGTATATGTAGTTAATAAATTAATAACTATAGAGAAAAGGCTACCATTTAAATTATTGGGAATAGATTCTGATAATGGCAGAGAGTTTATTAACGATCATCTATATAGATACTGCGAAGAGAACAAAATAAATTTCACGCGTTCAAGAATATATAAAAAGAACGATGGTTGTTATGTCGAACAGAAAAACTATTCAATAGTCCGTAGAGAGGTAGGCTATCAGAGATATGAAGGAGCCCAAACGCTAGATTTGTTAAATGCAATATATGACCGGTTAAGCTTGATAACAAATTATTTTACACCAATGGCACAGCTGGTTGAAAAAAGGAGAACAGGCAGCAAGGTTAAGAAAATATATGACAGACCCCGACCTCCATATGTGAGGGTGTTGAATTCAAAACATGTAAGCAGAAAAGTAAAAGATAAGTTAAAACGGAAGAGAGCGCAATTAAATCCGGCGCAACTGAGAAGAGAGATGGTTGACATGCAGGGTAAATTATTTGATATGGGCAGAAAAGTATCGGGATACAAAATTAACTATGGCGGAGTAATTTCACTAAGTGAAGGAAATTTTGTATATATTAGGTAGAATCATTTCATTTAGATTTTTAAATGAGGCAACGATAGTATTTCATTTAGATTTTTGGTGAGGCAATGCGGATTTAAAAAAACCATGAAAGAACTTGGGTTTGTTAAAGTATATAACCTATCCGGCGGAATAGTCGGCCGGCAACAGGAATTCTTTTAATAAACTCGTTGACAGATATTGACAAATGATATTAAATAACTATCATTATAATTATGTTATTAATAAAC
>JAQICQ010000140.1 GCA_027858455.1 Elusimicrobiota bacterium
ATTTTTAATTTTATATAATATAAAATATTTTTCAAGTTTACATTATCTAAAACAAATATACTCTCCCGTCTTTTTGTCATTTTTAAGACCAGCGGAAGCCCCTCTTAATTAGTTTATGGAGCTGGGAGCGGGATTTGAACCCGTGACCTCATGCTTACCATGCATGTGCTCTACCAACTGAGCTATCCCAGCACACAATAATATTATATTACTACAATTAACAATACAGTTTTTACTTGCCTGGCCAAACCATTTACCCGGCTCTGCGAAGCCGTCTCATGTGAGAACGCCCGTGTAAGGACGCCCGGAAAATTGTCCTAAATGGACGATTTTTAGTCCGAACACACTTGTTCCAAAAATAACCTAAACGGTTGTTTTTCAGGCTGAGCACACTCGCTTGAAAGTATTCCTTCGATTCCTTTATTAAATGGAGCGGGTGATGGGAATCGAACCCACGTGGCTGGCTTGGAAGGCCAGAGCTTTGCCACTAAGCAACACCCGCCCTAAGTTAATCCCTTCGGGATAACTTCCATAGGGGCTAAAAGCCCCTCTGGCGTTCGCTTCGCTCACTGTCACCCCTTTTGGGGGAAAGCAGAACCTTTCCCCGTTCGGACACTCACGCCTCCTGGCTTAGGCCAGCGTTCGTGTCCTCACCCCCCTGTTCATTGTATCGGAATCTTTGAAATTCCGATACAATAAAATATGGTGGACAGGGGAGGATTTGAACCCCCGCAGATCAAAACGATCGACAGATTTACAGTCTGTTGCCTTTAACCACTCGGCCACCTGTCCTTTTAAGATTCTGGAGCCGATGACCCGACTTGAACGGGTAACCTGCTCATTACAAGTGAGCTGCTCTACCAATTGAGCTACATCGGCATTTTAATTTTTAATGTTAATTAAAAGATACTGATTTGTCAAGAAGTTGGGCCGGCCGAATACCTATGTAACTTTTTATTAAAAAAACTTTAAAGATCTTATTTTAACAGCCAAAAACCACAACCACAATTTAATAATCTGTTTTCTTACGCCAAACTATTATTTATTCCGCCCGGTTATTTCCTGCTTTAAATACTCTATATTATCTATAAGTTTATTTTGCATATCCGGGTCAGGCATACCTATACGCACCGCTTCTTGCCAGTAGTTCAAAGCCTCTTTATAGTTGCCTTTCTCATAATATATTATGGCTAAATTATTATACACCTCTGAATAATGCCTTATACTTATAGAATTTTTAAGAGCTTTTACCGCTTCGTTTTTATCGCCAAGATTGTATAACAAAAGTCCCCTGCGGTATTCTGCCTGCCCGTCAACCGGCAAAATTAAGTTAGCTTTTTTATAAACCGCTGCCGCCCTGCGGGGCGCTGCCATTGAAAGCTTATCGGCTTTTTTTCTTAAATAATCACTGTAAAATTTAAAAACTGAAAATCTAATATACCCTATAGTTAAAACCAAAATAATTAAAACTGCCGCAGGCTTTTTAATGAAGGTTTTCCTTCTGCCCCTGTCGGTTAAGCCCAGATATAAATAAAAAATAAATCCCGACGGGACTATATAAAGAGGAAAAGAAGCTATTGAATCTATAAGAACACCGCACAGTGCGGCAAATATATATTTATTTATTTCCGGAGCCGAACTGCTTGCTATATTTTTAAACGTCCTAAATATTATATAGAGAAAAAACAACAATCCTATAATCCCGGTTTGGGCTGCTGTCTGCAAATATTCGGAATGTATCTGGCTTTCCGAACTGCCCTTTAATTTTCTTACATTATGCTTATTAACCTTTCCCTGATAAAGAGCAAATTTTGTTTTAACCCCGCCTTCACCGTGGCCTATAAGCGGCGCGGCCTTTATCATCTGAACTGCTGTTTTCCACTTAAAAATCCTTTGAGATACTGAAGTGGACTTAAAAAAAACTGCTTTTTCTATTCTGTTTCTCAAGCCCTTATTAAGAGCTACTACTACTAAAAACAATATTACAGAACTAAGCATAACCTTTTTAATAAATTGTTTTCTTACAAGATAACTTAATACGGCAAGTTGCGCGAAAAAAGCAAAAAACGAACTCCGGGTTCCTGTATATATTAAACAGACAACAGCGGCTGCTAATAATATAACTGCCGGATAATTTTTTGCCCGCCGTTTTTTTGGGTACCGTGCAGTAAAATAAAAAAGAATCGGAATAACCGCTATGAGATAGCCCGAAAAAAATACGGGATTCCCCATAAATGACCCAATGCGGCCGGAAAATAAAACAGACCATTTTACCGGATCATGCCCCGCAATTTGTATTAAACCATATAAGATAGGTAAAAAAGATCCGTACGCTATATATTTATAAATGCTTTTTCGGCGGGTTCCCTTAAGATTAACTCCTATAAAATAACCGGCAATAATTATATTAAAATTATGCCAGAAAATATCTAAAGCCACATAACGATTGGGACTCCACATTACAGAAATTACTTTCAATAATAAAAAGACCAATATGGGAACGGCAAGTTTTCCACTGTATATGCCTTCTTTAAATATCAAATAGATTGCTGACAATAAAAGCGCTGTGGAAAGGATTACAAATTTTATTAAGAAGTTATCTGCGGTTAGCGGAAGATAGGCAACAGGCAGAACAAACAATAATATTACCGCCCCCCCGAATATATTTATCGAATGTTTTTTACCGCTCAATAAATAGTTTTTGTGCGGCGGCTATTATGCCGTTGACTTTCTCTTGAGAAGTACTTTCTGCATATAGCCTGACAACGGGTTCGGTACCCGAAAACCTTAAACCCAGCCAGGAATTCTTTTCTTTAAATATAAATTTATAACCGTCAATATCGTTTATTTCTCTGACCTCATAGTTTCCCACTTTGTCCGGGCAGGAATTTTTAAGTTCTTTTTTTAGTTTATCTGTCTTTTCCAAAGTTAAGCTGAAATTTCTGCGGTCCGTGATAAAAACCCCTACTTTTTTGTAAAGCCGGTTCAATATATCACTTAGGGGCTTTCCTTCCTTTGCTCTTAGTTCAGCCATAAGAAGACAGGCAAGAATACCGTCTTTTTCAGGAAGATGGCCGCCTATAGTTAAGCCCCCGCTTTCTTCTCCTCCGACGATTATGTCCTGTTTCTCAAACACATCTCCTATATACTTAAAGCCTACAGGCGTCTCAACTACATCTGTGCCGCAATCTGCGGCAACCGCATCCATAAAAGACGAAGTCATAACCGATCTTACTCCCACGCCGCGGTATCCTTTATTATAAAGATGATAGAAGGCCAGCCCCAAAACCTGATTAGGATTAATAAATTTTCCGCCTGAATCAACTATCCCGAATCTGTCCCCGTCGCCGTCGGTCGCCAAACCGATATCAAAATTGCCTCCGGCTAATATGCCCTTTAATTCGTCAAGCAGTTCATCGGACGGTTCCGGCCTGTTGCCGCCGAAAAGCACATCCCGGTAATCATGGATAGAATTTATATCAGCTCCTTTTAAAATACGTTTTAAATAAGTACGACCGGTGCCGTACATAGGATCATAAGCGATATTTAGATTTTTTTGGATCAACCGGGTATCTATCATTTCTGATATTCTATCTATATAACTATCTGAGAAATCTTTTATAATTATCTGACCGCTCTCTACAGCTTTTTTAAAATCCATATTTTTTACAAGACTTGTATTTTTTTGAATTCTGCGGCAATTTTCCTCTATTATCCCTGTCGTTTCAGGCAGCGCCGGGCCTCCTGAAGAAGGAGAAAACTTTATTCCCGAATATTCAGGCGGGTTATGCGAAGCAGTTATATTTATCCCCCCTGATAAATTTTGCCGGCGAATAATATATGATATTGCAGGGGTAGGTATATCCTCTTTTGAATAAAAGACTTGGATATTATTGGCTGCAAATACTTCACTGGCAACCGCCGCAAATTTTTCCGACATAAATCTTGTGTCGTATCCGGTAATTACTCTCGGCCGGTCACAGTTACTGTGAAGATAATCAGAAATGGCCTGCGCGACAATCCTTAAATTAGAAAAAGTAAAGTCGCGGCTTATTACCCCGCGCCAGCCTGCTGTGCCAAAAGATATAGTTTCTTTAGCCATTTTCTTTTTGGGCGTCTATAT
>JAQICQ010000176.1 GCA_027858455.1 Elusimicrobiota bacterium
CTTTTTAATTATATCATCAACAGGCCCGTCAAACTTAAAGTTATATATTTGCTTTTTAGATACGGAAGTCAGCTCCCGCCGGTCGCCGTCTGCCGCTATCCGGCCCTTATTTATAATAATAATCCGCCCGCAGCTGGCCTGGGCTTCCTGCATAATATGAGTAGATAATATTATTAATTTTTGTTCTTTTAGTTTTGAAATAAGATTTCTTATCTCCTCTATCTGGTTAGGATCCAGCCCCGAAGTAGGTTCATCAAGTATGAGAATCGGAGGGTCGTGCAGAATTGCCTGCGCCAGGCCCACGCGCTGACGGAACCCTTTAGAAAGGGTGTTTATAGGTTTTACCACCACCTTTCTTATTGCGCAGATATCAACAACTTCCTTTATCCTTTTTTTAAAGAGGTTCGGCTCCATATCCCTTACCCGTCCGCAAAACTCAAGATAATCAAGAGGGGTCATCTCCCCGTAAAGAGGATTGTCTTCGGGAAGATATCCTATGAGTCTTTTTGTTTTCAGTGGATTTTTATTGACATTTACCCCGTTGATATATATTTCTCCCGCAGTCGGCGGCATATAACCGGAAATCATACGCATAGTAGTGGATTTACCTGCCCCGTTAGGACCAAGAAATCCGACAACGGTGCCGACACTTCCAGTGAAACTTATATTATCAACAGCTTTTAAAGCTCCGAAATTTTTTGTTATATTTTTTACTTTTATCATTTGGGGACCTTTATGTTTGGGAACCTTGATTTGAAAAGTTTAGATGATTATAAAACGGCGTTTTTTAAACCCCCTCTTTAATATATTTAACACCTAACTTTATTATTATATTGCTTTTAAAATATTAAGTCAAATTTCTGACAGCTTCTCTTATGCTTTTTACCGCGCCGACCGGGTCTTTTGAAGCTGATATATAAGATCCCGTTATGACTTCATCGGCTCCGGCTTTAACACACCGGGAGGCGACTCCGGGGTTAATCCCGCCGTCAACCGAAATTTTATATCCTGCCCCCAAACGGTCTCTTTTCTTTCTGAGCTCTTCTATGCGGCCCAGACTGGATTCTATAAAGTTCTGGCCCCCGAAACCGGCATATACACTCATTACAAGAATCTCGCTGACTTTATTTAAATAAGGATCGAGTTCGGAAAGCTCAATATCCGGATTAAGCGAGAGCCCTATATTATCGGTATCAAGAATATGTTTATTCTCTTTAACTATGGTTTCTATGTGAACCGTTACGCTGTCGGAGCCGGCATTGAAAAATTCTTTTACATATTTTTCCGGTTCTTTTATCATAAGATGGCTATAGACAGGCAATACTGTTATATCCGCAATTGTGCGAACAATTGCCGGGCCGAAAGATATATTATCCACAAACTGCCCGTCCATAATATCCATATGCAGAGAATCTATATCGGCGGACTCAAGTAATCTTATGGAATCTTCAAGATGCCCGAAATCCAGGTCAAGAACAGAAACCGAAAGTTTCATTTTTTTATTCCTCTTTATCCTCTTTCTCCAGCAGCTTTTTTGTTGCTGTAATTTCTTTTGTATCGGTAAGCACGCCGTCTATAAAAATTTCAGCCTGCGCATCGCCCATAACCTTAACCGGTATATTGATTTTAGTCCCGCCTTCTCTTTCTTCTTTAAAGACCGTTCTTGTTCCAAGTTTATCATTTATCTTTATTTCAACTTCTTTTTTCCGGCCGCTCTGAGTAACTTCATAATAGATAATTTCGTCACGGACTTCTTTTTCAGTTCGCTCGTTCCGGGATACCTTTAAATTTACAGAGGTGTTTTTTGATATCACTTCCCCCTGTTTCGGCTCCTGGCCTATGACGATCCCCTCATTTAATTCGGGATTTATTTCATATTCCACAACTTTAATTTTCAGCCCTACTTCACGGATAACTTCTCCGGCCGACTTAATATCTATACCAAGTAAATTAGGCATCTTTTGAATTTTTTTCTGTTCGGCCGGGCCCCGGCTGACAACAATATTTATATAAGAATTTTTATCTGCGACCTCACCGGGCGGCGGATTCTGGGAAACAACAAAACCGCTTTTCACGCTGTCTGAATATGTTCTTGATTGCTCTCCTATAACAAGACCGGATTGCCTCAGCATAAGTTCCGCCTGACGGGTGGATTTGCCTTCTATATCCGGGACAAAAACCACCTTGCCTCCGGATGATATAACAGTATCTATGGCGCTCCCCTCTCTTATAGATAGTCCCGGCGAAGGGGTCTGAGATATAATACTCCCTGCCGGTATCTGAGTATTATACTGTTGGGCAACTTTAACCAGGGAAAGATTTCTTTGAGCCAGTATATCGAGCGCTTCATTTAAAGTTGTGCCTGTTATATCAGGGACTATCACTTCTTTACTGCTGTGTATAATCTTTTCCATAAGCACATTTATCGTCCCCGTAAGCACTACCACAAGCACTATTACCGCGGCGGCAATTATAACGCCTGTCTTTAATATCTTTTTCTTGCTTATATTTATTTTTTTCATTTTTAATTTACTTTACTTCCTTAAAATCCCCTCTTTAGTGTTTGTTTCAATAGAAAGAAATATCTTTACTTCTATTCTGTCATTTTAAACCTGTCATTTTAAAAAGGAAATCCCTGCAGCATTTGAAGTATA
>JAQICQ010000035.1 GCA_027858455.1 Elusimicrobiota bacterium
ACTAACTGTTTCAGATTTAGCCGTAATATTTTCTGAAACTCAATATTAAATTAATAAAAACTTAACTGCTCGCTCCGCTCGCCGCCGGAGGCGGCTCACTCCGCGGTGAGAACCTTACCCAAGCATGAACTCCGCCTCCGCTCGGCCTACGGTCTCACTCCGCGATGAGACCCCGTCTTCAAGCTTTAATTGCGTGTTCCAGGCTTTGGACGCTACGCTCATTCGCTTACGCTCTCTCACTCCGCGATGAGACCCCGTTTTCAAGCTTTAAATGCGTGTTCAAGGCTTGCTCGCTCCGCTCGTTCGCTTACGCTCTCTCACTCCGCGAGGAGGATCCCTCTGTCATCGGCCGACTTCTGCTCCGTAGCGCCTTCGGCATTGTGGTTCATCAGTCGACCTCTTTTATCTTCGTTGACTGCCGATAGGCAGGCAGTTTTTTATTTATTATTTGCCCGGCGCCTTTTTTTTGTTTTTTAAAGGAGTTAACCGCCTGCCTCCCGGGCAGTCACCTCAGGTTCGGCTTAACAGCCGAATCCCGCCCACCGAAAACATCCCTTGGACAAAAACAATCAGCTCACGGCTGCTTGAGTCGGCGGCAAGCAGCCGATGAGGGAAAACACTTAATCCTCCCCCTTTTTTTCCTCTCTTTTTCTGAACGCTTTTTTTAGGTTGAGGAAGGTTTGTTTAATTTGTGTGGTCAGGCGGTGGAGACAGTTTTTAAGTTAGTAAATGTAAATAATTATTGATTAGAAATAATATTGGTGAAATTGCAATAATGCCCGCATTAAACGGTTATTAAGTTAAAAATTTTATAAAAAGTTTTATTCCTTCAACTACATCTTTTTTACTAAGTTTGTTTTTTTATCCTTGGGCTGGTTCTTTATGTAGTGTTCGTTTTTAAGGGCGGTACTGTAGGAATATTTATTTTTGCTTTTTATTAGAAGTTTTACAGGGGATCTCGAGCGAGTATACCTGCTCCCTTTTCTGGAGTTATGTTTTCATTAACGTCTTTAGTTATTCCGGTATAGTAGGTACCGTCAGAGCATTCAACAATATAAATATGTCATTTCTTCGGCATATATTAAAATTTTTCCCCGTCATTTTTAATCCCCCTGTATTTTTTTATGATCTCAAGAAATATATCTCCGTATTTATTTGATTTTACCGAACCAACTCCATTAATACTCAGAAGTTCTTCTTTTGTTGCCGGCTTTAAAGCTGCCATCTCTTTTAATGTGCGGTTATGGAATATAACATAGGCAGGAACTCCTTTTTTTTCTGCTATATTCCGTCTCCGGTCACTCAAAATTTTATATAATTTATCATCGACATCCATTCCCGGCGGAATACCTGCATTTTGTTTTTTTGTTTTTCTTTCTTTTTTCTTAACCGGGATTATAAGAGAAGGGGACTCTTCTCCATTGAGAACTTTATCTCCCTTCCGGGTCACTTTTAAAACAGGATATTCCCCCTCTTTTAAGAGATAGCCCTGATGGAGAAGCTGATCGATCATATTCCGGATAAAATTACTTGTCCTGTCTGCTAATTTTCCGTATGCAGAAAGACGGTCATGATTATATCTCTTTAGTTTTTTGTTTTTTGAACCGGCTAAAATATTGGCAATATGCGTAGCGCCAAACGGCGGGTACACTTCTGAAACACAGGAAATGATCTTCTGCGCTGTTTTAAGAGAGTCATCTACTTTCTTAAGTTCTCCCAGGCAGTAGTCGCAGGCGGAACAATTCTCTTCTTCTACAACCTGCCCGAAATACTCTGAAATATATTTATGACGGCATAGAGGAATAGAACAGAAATCATAAACCCGGCTCAACTTTTTCAGCATAATATCTTTAACTGAAGAATCCTTAAGTATGTGTTTCCATGTGAAATAATCGCTGCCGTTGTAAAACAGAACGCATTCAGCCGGCTTACCGTCTCTTCCGGCCCTGCCGGTCTGTTGCTGATAATGCTCCATTGATTTGGGCATAGCTGTATGTAAGATGAATCGGACATCAGATCTGTCAATGCCCATACCAAAAGCGATAGTCGCTACAATGATATTAGTCTTTTCTTCCTGGAAACATTTCTGACTATACCTCCGTTCTTCATCCGAAAGGCCTGCATGATAAGGAAGGGCATTATATCCCTTAGCCTGAAGATATCCGGCAAGATTATCTACATCTTTTCTTCTCAGACAATATATAATACCGCATTCGCCTTTATGACGGTTAAGGATTTGGGTAACCTGGGTTCTTATGTTATTCCTTGGACGTACCCTGTAGTTGAGATTCTCCCGGTTAACATTCCCTACACATATAAGGGGATCTTCAAGGCCTAACCGGGAGCAGATATCCTTTCTGACATCAGAGGTTGCCGTGGCGGTAAAAGCATGTACGGCCACACCGTCAAATAACTTTTTAATCTTATCAAGTTGAAGGTAAGCTGCCCTGAAGTCGTGGCCCCATTGACTTATACAATGAGCTTCGTCAATAGCAAAATATCCGGGTTTAATCCTCTGAAGCCGCCTGATGCAACTTTCAAACACCAGACGTTCAGGAGCTAAATAGATAAAGTCAAGCTGACCCTCTTCCAGACGTTGCCAGACCTGTTCCCGTGCCGCCGGTGGAATTGTGGAATTAATAAAAGCCGCTCTTATCCCCATCTCTTTAAGCGCTTCAACCTGGTCCTGCATAAGTGATATAAGGGGAGATACTACGACGGCATATCCTTCAGACAATAATGCGGGGAGCTGATAGCAAAGCGATTTACCTCCGCCGGTTGATATTACCGAAAGTGAGTCTCTGTCATTAAGAACGGAAGATACAACTTTTTCCTGAAAGCTGTAAAATTTTTCGTATCCCCAGTGCTCTTTTAGAAGAGCATGTAACCGTGCTGAATCTCTAAGTTCCATCAGGATCCCTGTATTTATTCTGTTTTTGTTTTATCATAATTCTTTTCTTTTTATAGTTTATCTCTCAGCAGAAAAAGTGTCAAATATATTAGCTGGCACCTTATAGAGTAAATCCGGATCGGGTTTACCGTATTTAGAATCTCCCAGGTCTTTTCGTAAAAGATGTTTAGTCACATTGACGTATTCACCGTCTATGGGTGCGTAGATATAGGCAAGTAGTTGGTCGTAAGTATATTCTTTTTCTTTGGGAACAACCAGAAGAACTTTCTTTCCCATGACCAGTTTTTTGTTTACATTATCGGCCACAACGGAGCCGGGCTCGTCAAACTCGTTCCGTGAATGGGCCACCTCGGGAGTGTCTATCCCCAGGTATCTTACCTCCAGATTATTTTCCAAAACAACCGTATCCCCGTCATATACCTTCCTGACCTTACGGAAACTGAGTTCGTACCCTTTAAACATGGGATGGGTGAAATACCGGGGTTTTTTAAGATTTTCCTTATTCTTATTAATAATAAAAAACATTACCCCGATAAGAAGGGTGAGTATAAGAACCGTAATTTTAGTAAACTTATATTTTTGCATATTAGGTATTTTACAATATATACTTGGAATAATAAAATTTGCAGGGTTAAGACAATTTAGAAATATATAGTTCCCGGTTTTTTTTATATAAAACGAAAAGGATTAATAGCAAAGCTTCTCCCTGGTTGTAATCCCCTCATAATTTTTAAACGTTAGTGATTTGAATAACC
>JAQICQ010000094.1 GCA_027858455.1 Elusimicrobiota bacterium
TTTAGACATTTTTCCTTTAGACATTTCTTTCGACCTTACATCCGCTGCTTCCAGCGCTCTTTTAAATATTCCTTTAAAATCTTCCTCATCCATATTATTTAATGCCGCTTCAGTAGTTCCTCCCTTAGATGTTACATCCCGACGCAGTTGACTGAAAGATTTATCTCCATTTTGATATTCTTTTTTCATAAGCTGCGCTGACCCGAAAATTGTCTGTACGGCAATTAAAGCTGCCTGACGCGGCTTAAAACCCCGGCTGATTGCATAATCCTGCATAATTTCGGCCATATAAAAAAAATAAGCAGGCCCCGACCCCGAAAGCGCCGTAATTGCATCAAATTTATCCGAATTTATTAAAATTACATCTCCCATACGGCTGAAGATACTTTTAGCTAACTCGAGGTCTTTCTCTGAAGCTCCGGAGTTGCTTCCTATAGCCGTCAGGCCTTCCGAAACAAGCGCCGGAGTATTGGGCATAACCCTGATCACCGACACATTATCTTTAAATCTTTTCTTTATATCTTTAGATTTTACACCGGCCGCTATACTTATTATAAGTATCTTTTTACTGCCTGCTTTTGGCATTTTAAGCAACCCGGCCGCGACATCGGGTATATCTTTAGGCTTAACGGCAAATATATATATATCCGATATCCCAGCCATTGAACCTGCCTTTGAAAAAGAAATGTAAGCATTAAGAGCATATCGGTCTTTTAACTCCGCGCGGAGTGATTTATCTTTTTCAATTGCATTAACCGTATAAATATTAAGCCGGTTAATTGCTTTAAATATCACTAACCCCATCTTTCCGCATCCAATGATTGTTATTGTTTTTTTAGTCATTTTATTTAATTATTTACACCTGAACCGCAAACGCCATAGACCTTCTTTTATCTTTACGTCTGTATGAACAGTATCTGTCATTTTCAAAAGTACAGTATTCCTTACTTTTCAAAAGGTTTACTGACTCTTTCTTTATTCCCTTCCGGCAAAGCCGGATAGTCATAGCTTTATAAAGATTTAGATGCCGCCCGTTCAAAATTTCTTCCGATGTTCCTTTTGCAAACTCTGCCGCTGCGGCACCGGATACCTCATAGCAACTTCCGCAAATATGGGGTCCCGCCAGAAATTCCATGCTCTCAATGCTGTATCCGTTATCTAAAGCAGTACTAAGAAAAAGTTCCATAATCCCTCCCGCAATACTCCGCCGGCCGGCATGAACAGCTCCGATAAGTTTATTTTCAGACAAAATGAAAACCGGTATACAATCCGCTACTCTTATCCCGACAGAGACTATCGCTGAATATTTGCGGAAAAAAACTCCGTCAACCCCTTTTAAAACAAGCGGTTTTTTTTCAGTGATACCGTCAAGCGAGAGAACTTTTATATCCGCGCCATGAACCTGTTCCATAAGAACGATTTTAGCACCAACGGGAGAAACTCTTTTAAGAAACAAATAAGCTTCGGTGTCGTTTTTATAGTCCGTGGCTTTATCTAAAGTAAATCCGGCCGTTATATTTTCAGCCGGAAGATTAAAATATTCTATGCCTCGGCGCCGCTGGAAGATTTTATCCCCCTTATCCTCAACATGAGGTCTTCGGGATTCGTAGCGGCTTTTTTGGCCTCGTCAAGATCTATGTGCTCTGCTTTATAGAGCTTTTCAAGAGACTGGTTAAAAGACTGCATGCCGTAATAATCGCCTTTCTCTATCTGCTCGTTTATAGCCGTATAATCATTCTCTTCTATAAGCTTTCTTATAAGGCTGGTTGCAATCATGACTTCTACCGCAGGAACCATCCCTCCGCCATCTTTTTTAGGCAATAGCCTTTGAGATATAACCGCAGTTATTGAATCGGCAAGCTGCAGCCTGATCTGATTTTGATGATGAGGGGGAAATATATCTACTATGCGGGTAACGGTCTGCACGGCGTTAATTGTATGTATCGTAGATAAAACAAGATGCCCCATCTGGGCTGCCGTCAAAGCCGCCTTCATGGTTTCTGTATCCCTCATTTCTCCGATGAGTATAACATCAGGATCCTGCCGGACTATATGCTTTAAAGCGCCCGGATAACTGAAAGTATCCACCCCTATTTCCCGCTGGGAAACTATGCTTTTAATATCGTTATGGAGATATTCTATTGGGTCTTCAAGTGTAATGATATGCTTGGATAAATTCCTGTTAATATAGTTTATCATAGCGGCTAATGTAGTAGATTTACCGGATCCTGTCGTTCCGGTCACAAGAACTATACCCCTCTGCTGGGAAGCAATCTTTTTTATGCTTTCGGGAAGCATTATTTCATCAATGCTCGGACTTTCGGTAGGAACAAGCCTCATTACTATATCAACTGTGTTCCTCTGCTGGAAGATGTTAACCCTGAACCTGGCCAGCCCGCCTACGCTCAAAGACATATCAACTTCATTATTCTTTTGGTACTCTTTTAATTCCTTGTCAGAACAGATATCCTCAACTAATTTTCTGCCGTCTTCGGGGGTAACCTTGTCAAAATTAGTGGCGACCCTTAACTTGGTATTTACCCTGAGGATGGGTTTGCTCCCTGCTCTTATATGGAGGTCGGACGCGCCGGCCTTTACCATAACTTTTAAAAGCTCTTTTAATTCCTTGAAAGTTCTCATCTGTTTTTCATTTTTCTGATAAAAGTAGGGAGAGTCCTGGCATCTTTTTTCTCTCCGGAAACATCCTTTCTGACATGCCCCGGAATATGCCCGGAGCCGGGATCTTCCTTTTTCTGATGACGCCTGCAGCCGGTTGCAATTACGGTTATTTTTATCTTATCTTCAAGAGTATCATCAAAAGTGTTCCCAAAATAGACATCAGCTTCGGAAGAAACTGAATTATATATCCGCTCCATAGCGTTATTTATTTCAACCATAGTCATCTTTTTATTGCCGGTAATATTAACCAGCAGACCTTCAGCGCCCTCAATAGATATATTTTCCAAAAGAGGCGAATTAATTGCCGCTTCGGCGGCTTTCAATGCCCGGTCTTCTCCCGAATCGTCGCCTATGCCCATTATCGCGTCACCGGCATTTATCATAACGCTTCTGACATCTGCAAAATCAACGTTTATGGCGCCGCTCGTGGTAATAATATCCGATATGCTCTGCACAGCCTGGCGCAGGACATCATCAACCACTCTAAAAGCCTCTATAGCCGGCGTATCATCCTGTATAACAGAAAAAAGTTTTTGATTGGGTATAACCAGTAATGTATCTACATTTTTTCTTAATTTTGCAATTCCCTCCATAGCTCTGGCATGTCTTTTCTTGCCTTCAAACATAAAAGGCTTCGTAACTACTCCCACGGTAAGGGCATCCATCTCCTTGGCTATTCTGGCTATTACCGGAGCTGCGCCGGTTCCCGTGCCGCCGCCGCATCCGGCAGTGACAAAAACCATGTCGGAATTTTTTAAAGCGTCTTTTATAGTTTCAATGTCTTCTTCGGCTGCTTTTTCGCCTATTTTGGGGTCCCCGCCCGCTCCCAGACCTTTTGTCAGCTCAGTACCCAGCTGAATTCTTATCGCAGCTTCTGACTCCTGAAGAACCTGAGCATCTGTATTTGCAGCTATAAACTCAACCCCCTTTATACCCGCATCTATCATACGGTTTACAGCATTGCCTCCTCCGCCGCCTACGCCAATAACAGATATGTTGGCATTACCAGTAATATTATCTTCTTCTATTGATCTTATCATCTGAAACCTCTCTTATTTTAATTCCTCGTCTCTTTTTTACTTCCTTAAAAATTTTAAAATTATATATAACTTCTATTGCCTGCCTACCTTAACACATATCTTCAAGCCATCTTTTTATCCGGATCCATATCCCTTCTTTATTTACCCTATATCCGCCTTCTGCGCCGTTGGTACTGTTTTGCCGGCGGTAATAGTTTATAAGACCTACCGCCATAGAATATTCGGGGAAATTAACTTCATCCACTTTCCCGTTTATTTCTCTCGGCCGGCCTATACGCACCTGTAGATTACTAAGGCGTCTGTTTATTACTTCATCAAGGCCTTTAAGTTTTGCGCCGCCTCCGGTTAATATTATCCCTCCGGGGGTATACTGTTCTTTTCCGCTTCTTTCTATATCGCTGGCTATCTCTTCAACAATTTCTTCTGTACGGGAAGCAATTATATCATCTATGTTTTTATTTAAAGCTTTTCTTTTTGTATGTCCGTCCACTCCGATATATTCAATTTCTCTGTCCAGGGAACTTCCCTGTGAGGCATGGCCGAATTCTTCTTTTATTCTTTTTGCTTCCGAAAATGAAGTTTTAAGTCCGTAAGCAAGATCATGGGTAATGTAAGCCGAACCGGTATCTATTTCACTTATATAATTAAGTTTTCCTCCTATAAATATCGCAATATTTACAGTTTCCTCCCCTATATCCACCATTATGCATCCTAATTTCTTCTCTTCTTCGGCCACCACAGCTACCGCGGGGGGAAGAGGATTGGCAATTATCGCCTCTACACCCAGTCCGGCGCGCGTTATACATTTATTTAGATTGTTCTCCGGGGCGGTCAAGCCGGTAATAAGCATAACTTCAACTTCAAGGTGATTGCCGTCCATTCCTACGGGATCCTGTACGCCGCTGTTAGAGTCAACCTTAAAATCCATAGGTATAGCATGTATGATATTTCTGTCTGAAGAGAGCGGAACTGTCGTCCTTGCTGAATTTATAACCCGTTCCACATCTTCCTCGGTTATTTCATTTTCGGTACGGGCAATTTTCGTGCTTCCCTGATGCATCCGCCCTTTGATATGGTTGCCGTTTATATTAACAATTATGTCTTTAACTTTAACTTCGGCTTCCTCTTCCGCTTTTTCAACGGCTTTACATATAGAGCTATATGTATTTTTAATGTTAACTACTACACCGTTTTTTAAACCGTTGCAGTGAGCCTCCCCCTTACCCATAATATTAACATTTAAGTTATCTTCGCTGAAATCACATCCGGCAATAATAGCGCTTACCGAGCCTGAGCCTATATCAAGGCCGCATAAAATTTTTTCTCTCATTTTACAATAACCGCTCCTCTTATACTTTCTTCATTAAAATCTATATATCTAAAATCCATGTAATTAAACCGGTTCCTTTTATTTTTGTATTTTTCTTTAACTTGTTTTGCAATATCAAGATACCCGGATACTTTATCTTCTGTTATATTTTTTACAGGCGGTAATTTCATAAACCAGCCTTCTCTTAAATATATAATTATATCATCTTTATAATTAATATCCACCGCTTCTATCATCGAAAAAAAATCCTTATCGGTATTCTTTATTATATCAAGCGTCCTGACAATAGCGGCGGCATTGTTTTTTCCGTCAGCCATAAATTTTACGGAAGGGCCTTCATTCCCCTCAAAGACATCTCCGGTTTCCGTAACTACAAATCTCCTGCCCTCTATTATTTTATAACCTACGGGCAGAACTTCTTCTACCTCTATTTTTAAACCGTTCGGAAAATCTCTCTTTACGCGCGCTCTTTTTATCCGGTCTAAATTCTGTAATTTTTCTTCCAGCTCCTCTCTGTTAATTTTAAGTATGTTTTTTTTAAAATCCAGGTCCAGCCGGGTAAGTATTTTATTTGCGGAGACCATATCGTTGCCGTTGATTTTCACTGCATTCCGGTTTAAATTCAGCCTCTGAAATTCAGAAAGAGCTTTCCAGCCGTAATGGGCCGCGACAGATAAAATAAGTCCTAAAAAAAGCCATCGTTTGATTTTTTTACTTTTTTTACTTTTTCTACGCATTATATTTTTTGCGCGCTTTTTATAATATCTGTAATCAAGCAGTTAAAATCAATACCGGCAAGCTGGGCCGCTTCGGGAAGAAGGCTGGTTTCAGTCATACCCGGTATAGTATTTATCTCAAGTATATAATATTTTTTAGAATCCAGTCTGAAATCAACCCTGACAGCGCCGCGGCAATTCGTTACTTCATATGCTTTTTCGGCGGCGGTCATCATACTGTTTAATATATCCTTTGACAAACCTTCCGGTTTCCCGTGACCGGACATGCCGGTTTCATATTTTGCCCTGTAATCATAAAATTCCGTTTTAGATATAATTTCCAGTACAGGAAGAGCTTTACCATCTATTACTCCGACAGTAAGTTCCCTGCCGGGAATATATTTTTCCACTATAATCCTGTCACCGGTATCAACTACTTTTTTTACAGCAGCCTTTAAATCTTCTTTTTTTCTTACTATCGTAGTTGCGATGGTAGATCCCCCGGAGACCGGTTTTACAACTACCGGAAGCTTTAATTTAATTTCAGAGCTGCTTTTAACCTCCTGCCAGACGGGGGTTCTTATATTATTATAGTCAAAGATTTCCTTAGAACATATTTTATCCATACAGAGAGCGCTTGCAAGTACTCCGCTGCCCGTATAGGGTATGGCAAAGACATCCAGCATCCCCTGCATTGAGCCGTTTTCGCCTTCATTCCCGTGCATAGCGATAAAAACAAGATCCGGATCTTCTGAAACTAATCCGGGCATAAAATTCCCGTCAGCCATTATCAGCCGATAGTCAATTCCCAATTCAATAAAAGCTTTCTCTACACTGGCCGCTGACTTAAGAGAGACCTCACTTTCCGGCGAATTGCCGCCGGTTAAAAGTATTATCTTACCGAATTCTTTGCTGCTTTTTTTACTTTTCATATCCTAATAATTTTAGTTCAAGTTCAAGTTCAACTCCGAATTTCCCCTTCACGCCTTTATATATTTCATCTATCAAACTATATATATCACGGGAACTTGCATTGCCCCGGTTTGTGATAAAATTAGCATGTTTCATTGAAACCTCCGCTCCGCCGGTTGTTTTGCCTTTAAAACCTGCCTTGTCAATAAGCTGGCCGGCCGTAAAATCTGAATTTTTTGGATTTTTAAATATACAACCGCAACTTTTTTTATCCAGCGGCTGGTTTATTTTTTTTTGAATTAAATTTTTCCTGTAATTATTAATTATATCACTTTTAACACCTCTTTTCAAACATAATTCACAACCGGTTATTATGTTATTTTTTCCTATATCGCTCTTACGGTAACTAAAGCCCGCATCCTGCTTTTTAAGTATATTAATCTCCATATTTTCACTATTAAAAAGCGTAACCGTTTGAATTAAATCTCCGATATAGCTGTCAGCGGTTCCGCTGTTTAAGCAGACTGCCGCGCCGACGGTGCCCGGAATACCCGAGAGGAAATCTAATCCCGCCAGATTATTCTTTGCAGCCTCTTTTAAAAGCTCGCCTAAGCCGGCGCCGGCGCGTGCATTAAAAAAACTGCCGCGCGCGGAAATCTTTGTAAAATCTTTTTTAAGCGTTTTTTTAT
>JAQICQ010000139.1 GCA_027858455.1 Elusimicrobiota bacterium
TTAAAGTTGCGGCCAAAAAATATAAAGCAGCGCCGGTGAGCGGCTGATACAATTGCAAGCGCCTCGCTTGAATTGTAAAAAGGCGGAAGCGCAATCCCAAGCGCAATTTGCGCGCGCCGCGTTATGCAAAACGAAAAAAAATGATATAATTCACGTTACCGAATCGCTATACACAGCAGGTGAAGCGAGAATGGTTTTTTATGGCAAAAGCAGGCAAAGAAATAATACTTCGGAATTAAAGAGGAGGAACGATGCAGGATACTAATTACAGGGTGATTAACGGGCCGGAGAGTTATCTGCCGCCGGCGGCAGCTTCCATGGGAGTGGTTCTTCCCGACAGAGGCGAAGCTCTGATTGAGGGAAGAATTGTGGCAGAAAAAGAGGCAATGGAAAAAATAGCGGAAAAACTGCTGTCCGCGAAAAATCCATATTTTTTCCCGGGTCCGCTTATTCTCTGGGCATGGAATGAGAAAGCTGTAGAGAAAGCGAAAGCAATAAAAGAGATAGCTGATACCGCGGGGGCAAAAATAATCCCTATGCCGGACTATCGCCCCAAGTATCCGATGATCAATCCTGCGGAAGAGATAAATCCGAATCATCCGAACCTTACTATCTGGCACAACAAAATAGATGTCTGTGTTTTTGTGGGGGTGCACTGTCATTATGCGAATCTGGCGCTGAAACTTATCCGGGGAGGGACAGACTGTTACACTATTGCGCTCTGTGCAAACTACGGCCACGAGGACGCGATGATTTCATTGAGAGATGTTCACGCCGGGGAAGTGCGCAGTTTAACGGCTGTAATCAAAAATATAAAGGGAGGTAAATAATGGCCGATAAAGCAATTCAGCAGAAAATTGTAGAACCGGAAGAGCTTTTCTTTAAAGCTAAACGGGAAAAACAGTTTATCACGGGAAGTGAAGCGGTTAAAGAATCAATAAAAAGGGCAAATGTGGATATGGCAATATCCTATCCGATTACGCCTCAATCGGAGAGCATGCATCTTGTGGGAGATATTTATGCTCAAGGTTATGTTAAAGACTATTACCGCGGAGAAAATGAATTAGGTGTAATGTCAGCGGTAGCCGGTGCCTCTATGGGGGGGGTGAGAGTTTTTACCGCAACCGGCGGACAAGGTGCTCTGCGGGCTTTTGAGATGTTTCCAACATGGGCAGGAGCAAGGCTGCCTATTGTGTGCGCCTTTTTCTGCAGAGGATTAAATTCGCCATTGACCATTCAGCCGGATACTATTGAGATAGGTTTGTTGCTGGATACGGGAATGCTTGTACTTCATGCCGAAACAGCGCAGGATCTTTACGATATGATTCTTAAATCCTTTATTATCGCGGAAGAGCCGGATGTTCACCTGCCTGTCGCCGTTTTTGCCGACGGATTTTTTGTCACCCATACGAGGGAAATTGTTGAGATAGCGCCGGAGGATATAAAACTTCCGCCGTACAATCCGTATAAGGCGCCTGTTCCTGTTATGGATATGGAAACCCCGCCGGTGAGACAGATGCGAGATCCCTTTGTGATGAAAAGTAATTATGTAAGTTATGCCTGTCATGCTTCATGGCAGCAGGAAGTCCGGGCCGCGGCGGAAAGAGCAAGAAAACACATAAACAAATATCTCGGCGGTTTGCTGGAGACGGGAAATGAGGATGCGGAAATTCTGATTATGGCCTCCGGTACCGCGGTTTCCCAGTCAAGGGCCGCTATAATTCGGGCGGAAGCAGAGGGGCTCAAAGTCGGCCTGGTGAAACTCAAATCGCTGAGGCCTTTTCCGAAAGACGAAATAAAGGCTCTGGCTAAGGGTAAAAAAGCCGTCATTGTTCCCGAATTCAATATAACCGGCTGGCTTGCGCGGGAAATAAAATCTGTTGTTGAGGATAATTCCAAAGTAATCGGCGCGCCGAGGGTGTACGGAGGAATGACAATGCCACCGAAGCTGATTTTAGAAGAAATAAGGAGATGCTCAAAATGAATAATAAAATCTATAAAATCTCACCGGGCTTTGAAAAAATAATGCCGAAGGATTACCGTGATTTGGTGAACGACGGCCCGTTCGATAAAAAACTGGGCGTTAAGGACTTAGGGACTTTTAAGGAGCTGATAGAAGAGCATCCTCTCTGCGCCGGTTGCGGATTGGCTCTTTCCAAGCGGTTGATTTTAGCTTCTCTGCCGTCTCCCGAAAATACCGTAATTGTAGGTACCACCGGCTGCAGCAGCCTCTCTTTTGCTCAGGTTGCCATCCATAATATACACTCAATATTCGGAAATCAGAATGCCCTTGCCACCGGGTTGAAACGGGCTCTGGAGATAAGGTTTCCTGATAAAACAAAGGATGTGGTGGCTATGGGCGGCGACGGCGCAATTGGCGATATAGGACTCGGTATGGTGATGCACTCCTGGTTTCGGGGTGAAAAATTCACAACCATAATGTTTGATAACGAAGCTTATGCCAATACCGGTGGGCAGGAAAGCGGCATGTCTCAGAAGGGAGCGGTTCTCAATATGGCGCCTACGGGAAAAAAGTACGATAAACTTCCTCTGCCTGAAATCGCCAGAGCTGCGGGTTGTGTTTATTCGGCAGTGGTAACTCCCGCCCGTCCGAAACGGCTTGAAAAAATGGTAAGGAGAGCGGTTCTTCTCGCAAGAGAACTGGGACCGACCTACATTCAGATTTACTGTCCCTGTCCGACAAATTACAAATTCAAACCGTCGGAATCGTTGAAGAGAACGAAGGATATGGAAAAAAGCGGCGCTTATCAGATAAAAGAATATATAAGTCCCGCGGCGGAAGAGCTGATTAAAAAATTTGAGGAGGAAAAGTGAACCCTGTTAGAAGTCACGGATTTTCTAACGAGGTAAAGATTTCTCTAACAGGAGGTAACAATGAACCAGAAAACAGTTATTAATAAAAAAACTTCTAACGGGGTGAACCGGAAAAGCATATCAATAAGAATGTCCGGCTTAGGGGGGCAGGGAGTGATAACCGCCGCTCACATCATAGGAGGAGCTGCGGTACTGGACGGCAAGTTCAGCACTGTTAACCCTTTTTTCGGAGCGGAGAAGCGCCTTGCGCCGGCGGAGAGCTATGTCCGTATTTCGGGAAAAAATATTTATGAGAGGGGTGAGATTGTATATCCGGATGTAATTATGGTATTTCATCCCCATGTAATCACTATGGGAAAAAGTTATACAATGCCTTTTTATGATGGACTGAAGAGTAACGGCATAGTGATAATCAACGCTGAAACCGAGCTTGATTTCACCGCCGAGGATAAACGGAATTTAAGTAAAATAAAGGCGAATGTTTTTTATGTGCCCGCCACTTCTATCGCGCTGGATGTTGCCAAAACAGAGCTTTCCGTGAACATGGCTATGATGGGAGCGCTGGTGGGCGTCACCAAAATAGTATCGATGGGGGATCTGAAAGAATCGCTCAGGGAGAGATTCGGCAAGAAAAAATTTATCGCATCGGCGACCACGGCGGCGCTTGACGACGCTATGAAAAGCAAATTTGCCAAAACCGAACAGCTTATAGAGAAGAATATGGATGTTGTAAAGAAAGCTGTTGATATGGTCAAAAAAACAGCTATATGAGTTTTATGTAAATTTATGAAACGGAATATGGGAGGTATCTATGTATTTTGCCGCAAAAGTTGATAAAGAGAAATGTAACGGGTGCAAGTTGTGTATTCTCTCCTGCCCCGAGCCCAATGTCATAAAGTTTAATAAAGATGACAAAAAAGTTGTTATTGACGCGAAACGATGCAAAAACTGTGAATTGTGCGTTGTGGGCTGTCCGTCAAAAGCTATAGAAATTGTATTGTTACAGGATTCTTAACCTCTTGGAGGGTCGGATTGGAGAAAATGAAAATCGGAAAATTAAAGGGATGACATAGAAAAAAGATGAAAATATTTATCACCAGTGATATCCACGGCAATAAAGCGCTGCTTCATCAAGCTTTAAAAATAATAAAAGCCGAACATGCGGATGCTTTGATTATTGCGGGGGATATTGCCGCAAAAGGTTTTTATCAATTGTTCAAGAAAAGTTCAGGGTATGAGATTCGTTCCGCGTTTTCCGTAAACGGCAGGGAATTAATAAAGAGAGCTAAATCCGATATAAGAAAAAAATTGGATTTCACAGGGTTTATTGAACAGGACGGAACTTATCTTAGTTTATTGGAGATACAGTCAAAACAAAAAAAGAATCTGAGAGAAATATGTAAATTACTGCAGCCGGCGGGTATTCCGGTATTTATGTTAATTGGAAACGACGACCATATACCTGATTCCGATTGGGATAAAACTCTTGAAGAATTCGGAATAGTTAATCTGAATTTAAAAACGCATAATTTTGGGACATGGAAAATAACAGGTTTTCAGTATGTGCCGCCTACGCCGTGGAACACTAATAATGAATTGCCTGAAATTGAATTGGCGGTCAAGCTGAAAGATATAGAAAAACAGGTGAATAGCAGGACTGTTTTCGTAACCCACTGTCCGCCCAGGGATATTTTAGACAGATTATATAACGGCCTGCCTGCCGGCTCCGAATCCATACGGAAACTGGTTGAGAACAAACAGCCGGCGTTTCATATATTCGGACATATTCATGAATCCTCCAGTAACAAAAAAATCGGGAATACTTTATTCTGCAATGTTGCCTGTTCCTGGATTAATAATATTCTGAGAGGATGCGTTATTGATTTGGATAAAAGAACCGTTAAACCCGTTGTATATAACGGGACGAATAGCAGATGGCGGATAAAAAAATAGCGAAGAGTGAAAGGAACGAAACAGGAGGAATTGTGAATAAGAAAGACTTAGCAAAACTGAAATTGCCCCCGGAGGTTTCAGCGATAATAAATAGGTGTCCCGGTTATGTAGTTGCCGGGAGCGCGGCTGAATTAGCCGCCCTTGCATGCCGAGATGCCGTAAATGGCTGGCACGAGGTAGCTTACGATGTGCCGGGCAAAGGCAAGGTCGTTGAGGCCAGAGTGTGCAGGGTACGCAACGGCATAGCGGCAAATTACATTGAGCCCTATATGCGCCGGCGGGATCCCGAATGTATGGTGATTGCCGACGACCAGCCCACAAATAAACAGCGCTTCAAAGATCGTTTCGGCTCAAGTTTTAATGAACTTAGAAAAGAAACTTTTGATTGGCTTGCTGGGCAGGAACTTGTTGTCTATCCCTTTGTTGCCGGAGCTCCTAATATCGGAATAGACAGTATTGTGGTAGCCCCCGCTAATGCCGGGTTTTTCGCCTTCGGCTTGGCGCTGCTGCAAGGAATACTTGATCCGGAGAATTTGCCGGAAAATTTCTCTCCAAAAGCAGTTATATATGTTGCTCCTCCGTTCAGGCACACTCATTTTAACGGCAAACAGGTTGTTGTGCATAGCCGGTTAAAAGAAATGTACGAGATGTTCAGTTACAACCTCTACCCCGGGCCGAGCGCCAAAAAAGGCGTTTACGGAATGCTTATAAATCTCGGGGAACAGGAGAATTGGGTAACTGCTCACTGTTCAGTAGTACATGTGGTCACTCCGTATGACAACAAGTTAACAATAATGCATGAGGGGGCCAGCGGTGGAGGAAAAAGCGAGATGCTGGGGCATGTTCACCGTGAACATGACGGCAAACTGCTTCTTGGCAGCAATCTGGCTACCGGTGCAAAGCGGTATGTTATTCTTCCCAGAACCTGCGAACTTCATCCTGTCGCCGACGACATGGCTTTATGCCATCGGGATCTGCAGAAAGGGGACGGCAAGCTATACCTGATGGACGCTGAAGATGCCTGGTTTGTAAGGGTCAATCATATTAATCACTACGGGATGGACCCTCATCTTGAAGGCGCTACTATAAATCCCGCGGTGCCTCTGCTATTTTTAAATATTGATGCTCAGCCGAATAGCACTGCCCTGATATGGGAACATATTGAAGATAGCCCTGGAGAACCGTGTCCTAATCCGCGCGTCGTTATACCCCGCAGCATTGTTCCTGACATAATCAATGGAACCGTATCTGTGGGGATTCGCAGTTTTGGAGTCCGCACACCCCCCTGCACAAAAGAAAAACCAAGCTATGGAATTATCGGACTGTTCCACGTGCTGCCGCCGGCCCTTGCGTGGCTATGGCGATTAGTTGCGCCGCGAGGCCATGATAACCCCAGTATAGTGCAGTCAAAAGGCATGACTTCCGAAGGAGTAGGTTCGTACTGGCCATTCGCCGCGGGCAGGCGGGTCGATCAGGCAAACTTGCTGCTTCAGCAATTCCTGGATAACGATCGTACACGTTACATCCTCTGCCCGAACCAGCACATAGGGGTATGGGACGTCGGATTTATGCCTCAGTGGATTGCGAGAGAATATCTTGCGCGGCGGGGCGGAGCCAACTTTACAAACAACCAGGTTACTCCTGCACGCTCTCCATTGCTGGGATATGCGATGAAAACACTAATGGTTGAAGGGCAGACTATAGGCGACTGGTTTCTTGAAGTGGAGAAACAGCCTGAGGTCGGAGTAGAAGCCTATGACAAAGGCGCTGAAATCCTGAGACAGTTTTTCCATACCCATTTATCCGGATTCCTGGAAGCTGACCTGATGCCTGAGGGCCGAAAAATTATTGAGTGTTGCCTGAATGGCGGAACACTTGAAGATTATTGTTCTCTTATTGAGGCAGAACCGATAATCGCTGAACAGTGATGGATAGAGTGATTAAAAAAGAGTCATCGCATATTTATGCACAGGATATTACAGCATTAAAGGGAATAACTTTTGACCAAATCCCGCAAGAAATGCGCACAAAAATCTTTGGTGTGGACTATATCTGCATGGACATGCCAGGCAAGGGAAAACTGTATGTTACACGTTACGGCTGGCCTTGGCTGGAACATCTTCTCCCTGAACAATGGTATGAGAGCCAGCAGTATTACCGTAATGGAGAACGCTTGTCAGAGGGCGGCGGGGCAGTGTATAGAGTGCCTATTTTTAACAATGAGGGACGTCGTATGGATATGGTTGTTAAGTTCTCGCGTTTTGCCCAAGAGGTAATGTTATATATACAAAGCGATTATCCTGACTGTAACGCTCACAAAGATTTTTATAATGCCCATTTTAACGGGCCATTTGAAGAGTTCGGCATACTCATGGAGCTCCGCAATAGTAGCCGCGGGCCTTCGAACTATCTCATCCGAACAAAACGGCCGTTTGGCATTTACTGCCCGGATAAGGAATCAGAACCGTGGCGAATGGGCAGAACCCACTGGCGGTTTTCACCGTATCAGGAGGCTATTCAGAAGAATCAGACCTGTGCCGGCGGACCTGATGTAAAACTGGATATAAAAAAAACCTATATTCTTTTGTTCGGCTGGGTAGAAGGAGAAAACGCCGCTGAATTATGCGGTCAGGGATTGCTTGATAATCATGAGCTGCGGTCATTGACCATACGGGTGCACAATGAACTTAACCAGAATGGATTTCATGTGTTTGATAATAAACCAAGGCATTTTATTCTCCGTAAATGCCGGGGAGATAACCTGTTGCTTCGTCGTAATGGTAAACTTGTTTATGCTCTGGTTGATTTTGAATTACTGGGTAAGATAAATACTAGCCAGTGAAACGGCACTTAAATAAACAATAAACAGGCAAATAAAACCACTTTTCAATTACCCATATAACCACCCTCCAATTAGGCAAAACTTTGCCGAATCAGTCGTTTTTAACGGTCCTGATTTTGAGAAGCCTATGAATTCAGTAGAGGCGCTCCAAATAACCCAATAATATAATTATATAATCAA
>JAQICQ010000219.1 GCA_027858455.1 Elusimicrobiota bacterium
ATCTACAACTTTAGATTCTATTTCATAATAATCTTCGCTGTTTTCATAAAAAGTATTGGGATAATCGTTCGGTTCGCTGAATTCCCAATCAAGTATTCCTGTAACCGGCCTTTCAACCGCTGAGGCGCCCCAGCTGATACCTTGCCAGTAATCCCCGTCATTACGTTTAATCCTTAATTTGACATAAGATACTCCGGAATTATCAAAATCTACACTGGTACCCGTAAAAGTCGATTTCTTATAATTTAAATATTCTCCCTTAACGGGCTCTGTTACGCTCACTGTCGGGGTGGATTTATCGTAGCGAAACCTCATTATCCAATTATTGTTATTTTCTATCTCGCCTGTATTAGGCGTGACATCTTCAGAAGAATATACTGTTTTATTGGTAGCCTCATCAACAATTCGCATCCATACTAAATGTCTCTCACCGCTTGCCCAAGCTATCCCTGTAGTTTTCCAGTTCTGGTAATTATCCGAGGTTGACGGTGTAATCCAGTCAACGACCGTAATATCACTTTCCCATCCGCCACCGTCCCAGTAATATCCGCTTTCTCTTTTTACCATTAATTCTACATTATTTATACCGTTTACATCCATCGCCGTTCCCATGACATTTTTCTCGTCAGAATTCCAATTTGCGATATCCCAGTTTTTATCGTCTCCGGTCAGGGGGTCTACCACTGTAGACGTGGGCGCGGTAATATCATAAGTAAATACCGTGTCATTGAAACTATCCTGCAGATTGCCGGCCGTATCCGATGAACGGCTCCTTATATAATAATCTATTTCTTCTTCCCATGGTGTTCCCACACTTACCGTCCAGTCTTCTGTTAGATCCCCCCAGTAACTGTCGTCCGGAGAAACTCCTTTCCACTTACTGTCTCCCGGCGCTGCCGCCCAGGCAGATACTGACCAGTCATAATAATATCCGGCCTCCGGTATAGCCGCTCCGGGGTCTTTCTGCAAATAAACCTTTACATACTTTATACCCTGTCCATCTGAAGAAGTTCCTTCTATTGATGTTACACTATTTTTAATATCGGTATCAGCAGGAGTTGTTATAGCAGAATCAGGTTTGTTCGTGTCATAAGTAATATTAGTCGCAGTAACCGGCGCCTCGGCATTTCCGGCAGCGTCAACAGCTTTTGAATAAATAGTATGTTGCATCTGCTCTTTCCAGGTTACATTTGAAGAATCCCAGTTCCAGTTGGTACCTCCGGGGCGGGACTTCCATATAGCTGACTGGGTGTCCTGCCAATCTCCGCTTGAGGGATATGCATCGTATTTCCAGTAATAAGTTGTCCCTGTAGCTATAACCTTAATAGCAATATCTGTTCTTGAAATACTGCTCCAGTCTCCGGGGTCCCATGAAGTTCCCTGTATCAATGTTATAGAATCGTGATTGCCGGATATAGGCGCATCTATGGTACTTTCCGGTTTGCCGGAATCGTAATAAAGAGTATTATAACTGCTTCCTGTCTGTGTGCCGTATAAAGTATCATAGACTTTAGAATATATTCTAAGTTCCACCCCGCCGTTACTGTCTATTATTGATGACCAGGTCGGCATATTAGTATATGTCCAAGTTCCGGCGCTGTTTGAAAATCCGGCTGTCAGCCACTCTGAAGGAGCTACCCATACACTACCGTCAAAATCATTACCTGCCTCAGGTCCGGTCACTGCGTTCATTCTTATTTCTACATCAGAAATATCGGCATAGGTCTGGGAATGAACGCTCACCGTACCGGAAGAAAGGTTTATGCTATTTGTATGTAAACTATTTGACGGGTGCCCTATAGAACTTACAGGTTTTTCCAACACATAAATATTTGATTTATCACCCGAAACTGAAGGATCATTTAAATCTTCGGAATGCAAATTCCATCCTCCTACATTCGCGCTTGAAAAAGTAACTCCCTTGTTCTCGTCTGCGGCAAATGTATGGCTGCCCTGATCACCGCTAGAACTAAATATATAATCAGCCGGCAGAGTTTTATCCGGACACTGTGATGTAAAAGTTACCGTTGAGGCAAAACTTTCCGCAATATTTCCAAATGTAT
>JAQICQ010000018.1 GCA_027858455.1 Elusimicrobiota bacterium
TAGGCAGGCAGTTTTTTATTTATTATTTGCCCGGCGCCTTTTTTTTGTTTTTTAAAGGATTTAACCGCCTGCCTCCCGGGCAGTCACCTCAGGTTCGGCTTAACAGCCGAATCCCGCCCACCAAAACATCCCTTGGACAAAACAAACTACTCACGGCTGTAGCCCCTCTTTTGCTTCTCGCTTTTTCTCTGCCCGGACCATTCATTAGCCCGGTGCCCTGAAAGAAGTGCCCTTGGGGTGCTCGGGCGGCGGAGCGGCGGCCTCCTACAACTGCCTACAATCACATCCTTTCATCCAATTTACCCTTTATCTTTTGTTAATATCTCCCTCATCTTTTTAAAATTTAATCCAAATATTTATTGATTTTTACTTTTACTTAGATATCTAATTTCGTTTCAGATACTCAATAAGATTCTTTTGTTTCCATAAAACTACAGGATGTCTTTTTAAACTATCTACCATACCGGGATGTTGGTCAAATAATAACTCCGGTTTAAAGCTTCCTTTATCTAAAAATTCATTTACAAACTCTCTCTCTTTTGATGAAAATTCAAGAAGTTTCCCAATGAATGGTGTCACTTTTTCAATAATTGCATCTTTCGTAATATCATCATCTTCTCTTAATAATGGCTTTAGTGAGTTTTCAAAATCATTATCATCTATTTCTAATACTTTATTTAAATTTAAATTTCTAAAATCCTTCTTTAAAGCAACTCCTAAAAATATAACTATTTTTCTGAAAAACTGTTTGTCATAATCAGACAAAGAAACAATGTTATATAAATCATAAAGGTCTCTTGCCATAGATCTGCTGAGAGCCGCCATTACTTTTCCGGCAAATAACTCTTCTTTTGAAACAAGTTTTATCTTGACTTCTTCGGTTTCATTAAAGACTTTAAATCTTTTCTCTATTGATTCTCCTATTGGGTATCGAAACATATAATTAATATCAAGTTCCAAGTTCTTATTATAACCGTTTATATCTTTATACCCCATGCGCCATTTACCTCCGGCATGCTCTTCCTTTGATTCGCGCAATAAATTATGACCCTGGTCGTTTATTATTATTTTTATCGCTTTATCAATTTCTTTCCTTTCTTTTAACATGGTTTCTTTTTCTAGGGCACCTATATAATTCAAATCTATATCAACAGAAAGACGGGGCTTTTCCAAATAACAAAAATTCAAACAGGTGCCGCCTTTAAGAAGGAATCTTTCTTTTAAGTATGGATGCCTGAATATATCAGACATTAAATTATTCATTCTTATTATCTTTTCAATAAGATCTTTTCGAAAGCCTGTTCTATCGGCAATTTTCTGGAGCGTCTTTTCTGTTATTCCTGAAACTCTTCCCATTCTTTTTCCTTTACCTTTTCAGGCACTATTAAATTCCATTTTTTTACCAACTGTCCTTTTTTTCGGCCCGGCGTAAAATATACAACTGATGAAGGTATCTTCGCTTTTAATTCATCTAGCAAATTATCTTCAACAAAAAACTTTTTTTTATGCTGTCCCAGAAAAAATCCGACTCTTGCATATAATACCTTGGAATCAAATAAATCTAGATATTTAAGTACTCTTTCGAAATCTAAATACGGATATTTTTCTATTGATCTGTAAAGTTCTTCCATTCCGCCGACATAATCCGGTTTATTTAAACAATCAACAAAAGTTCTTTCACGGTTAGTACGCATTATTTTTAGATTATTGTATTCTATGGATTCTATACCCTGATTACTGCAAGATATATTTTTTAATTTTATTGGTGTTTTCACACTCACATATTCAAAGTTATTTATTTTTATCTTTCTTTTTGGATTATCAGTATAATAATAATGTCTGTAGAAAACATTATGATTATAGCCCATAACTTCCAGAGCTGAATGAAAAGCTAAAACGGCATCATCCGCCAGACGCGAGGCTATCAGAATTTCATCTGCTTTAAAACTATCCGAATTACTGCCGGAAGGAACTACTGCATATAACCCTCGTTTTATACTTTTAACTTTTCCCTTGGATATATAACTTTTCATAAGATTATTATAAGCAGTACTTTTATTTCGGGATATTTCTTTTATATATTCATCCAATGTAAATACCGGATGCTCATTTAAAAAATTTTTGTAGCTGTTCT
>JAQICQ010000050.1 GCA_027858455.1 Elusimicrobiota bacterium
GAGATAGGGAGGGTCTTATCGTAGTGGCTCTATAAAATATTTTGAAGAAATATATTTTAATTTTGTTTTTAATATTGTATTTGCTGCCGTCCGGGTACTGCGTTTACGGGCCCGGAGAAGCCGACGGCGGATTACCGGGGGAGTATCTCTCCTATTTTACTTCTGCGGCGCGCGCTCAGGGTATGGGTAATGCTTATACATCAGCCGGAAATAATTCTTCAAGTATATATTTTAATCCTGCCGCTATTGCCGGCGCCGGGTTTCATAATATTGAAGCTTTATATACGCCTCTTCCGATGGACGGAAGTTTCTCTGCTTTTTTTTATTCTGCGTCATTAAATCTTAAAACCGCCGCGGGAATAGGGATAGTTGCCCTTCAATCGGGAGATGCCGTAAAACGCAATATCTGGGGCGAGCAGGTGGATAAGTTTTCTTCTTCAAAGAAGGCTCTCTATATGACAGGGGCATATAGTTTCGGGGAAAAATTCGGGGGAAATATAAATACGGGGCTGAATCTTAAAGTTGTAAGAGAAAGCATAGATAACAGGGAAGATTCAGGGTTAGGCATTGATGCGGGCATAAAATATATCCCCTCTGAAAAATTGTCTATGGGATTTGCTCTGCAGAACATATTGTCGCCGGAATTAAAACTTAAAAATACTGCCGAAAGTTTTCCGTTAAAGTTTACAGGTGGTATATGCTATGATTACCGGCCTTACGGACTTCTCCTGTCACTTGACGCGGGGTTTTATGATTTGGGAAATAGTTCAATGTTGCGCTGGGCGGCCGGCGCTGAAAAGACACTCTTTAAATATTTAAAATTAAGAGGGGGAATAAATTATAAAGAGCTGACAGCAGGCATAGGCCTTCAGACAAAGGATTTCGGGTTTTCTTACGCCGCCCGGTATTCATCTCTGGGACTCTTTAGCGCAGTAAGCACATCATACCGGTTCGGGATGCTGCCTACTGCCCGTGAGCGGGAAGTAAAAAGAAGGGAAAGGATAATAGAACAAAAAGAATCAAGGTTTGATGACTGGAAAGTTGAAAGGCACAAAGTTTTTCTTAAAAACCTTGACGAAAAATATAAACTTCTGGAGGCCGAGCAGGAAACTGTGCAAAAAAGACGAAAAGAACTTGACGCCCTGGTGGACGCAGCCCTTTCGGTAAGGGGGGGGGATTTTGAAAAAGCCGAAAAACAGCTTATAGATATACTAAGCGCAAGCCCGGATAATAAAGACGCAAATACTCTGCTTTCAATAGTGCAGGAGGAACTTCAAAAAGATTTTTCTTTCAACAGGATGATTTCAGCTTACAACAGCGGAAATTATGAGATAGCTCTGGCCGAGTCGGAAAAAGCAGATATTTCCCACCCGCAATACGAAAATGCCCGGGTTGTAGGGCTGCTTACTTCGGCCCGTTTAAATATTTTAGAAAAAAATTATTCAAAGGCCCGGCAGAACCTTAATAAACTTCTTGACTTCCGTCCGGATAACAGCGCGGCAAAAACTTTAATGAAGAAGCTTGAAAGACTTAAGGAGATAGAGAAATGAGAGTTAAAAACTATATAATAAAAAGTTTAACTCTTGCAGTTGTAAGTTTTATTTTTTTAACTTTACCGGCAAGGGCAGAAAACGATGCTTACAGGGAAGGGGTAAATCATTATCTTGACGGAAATATTGTAGATGCGCTTGAATCCCTTGAAAAAGCATATAAAGAAGCTCTGGGCAACAAAGATATAAGGTCTCTTTACAGTGAGGTTATGGTGCTCAGGGCCGGTGAGTATTTTGAAAAAAAAGAATATGAAGAAGCTTTCCGTATTATAAAGAGAGCAAAAAAAATAAAACCAAACGACCCGGAAATAGGAAAAATATATAATCTCATAGACAACAAACTCAATCCGGATAAGGTATCAATAAAATCGCCCAAAGAGTCAGAAGATGTTTTTACAGATATAAAAGAAGAAAAAGAACAAAAACGAGAAGAACGGATAAAGATTATTAAAGAGCCGCCAGAAAGACTTACCGTAAAAGAGAGAGAACTCCTCAGGCCTATTATTATCGGCGCTTCTTCTGGAAAAGACAATAATTATATAATATATTTAATCGGCGGCGCATTTCTTATGCTCTTAATTTTTGCTGTGGTATCAGTATATTTCATAAAACAGCTGGTAGCGTCTAATCGGGAAAGTCTTGAGGAGCTTTCCGAAGCTTCCGGTGAAAAAGTTAGGAAAATGGAAACGGAGATTAAAAAGCTCCGCCGGGTTAAAGAGAAAAACATAGCCGAGGAGAGAAAAAAAGAAAAAATGGTTTCGGTAAATACCCGCATAGACCGGGAAAAGATAAAAAATGAATACGCAAAACTTCTTGAACAGTCTCTGAAGTCAAAGAGCCGCGCTCCGCAGACAAAAACCGAACCGAAAATATCGGCAGAGCTTTTGCCGGATAATGGTCCCAATAATGGACCGAATAAAAATAAAGAGGCTGAGATTAAGGGGGCTTTCAGAAAATTAAAAAAGATTAATTACAATAACGCAATAAAGCTTTTAAAGAAATTCATTAAAGATAAAAATCCCTGGATAAAATTATGGGCCGCGGAACTTGCGTCCGAGATTAAACCCGAAGACGCCGTAAATCTTCTCAAAGGATTACTTTCTTCGGACGAATACCAGGTAAAAAAAAGAGCATTAAAAACATTGAGAGGGTTTCTTGATTCTAAAAACACGGCGATTTCTGTCAAGAACGAAATTGAAAATCTTATTGATTCTACGAGAAAAGATGGGTGGGTTGTATAAAAAACATAAATAATATATAATTTTATTTTATGAAAGACTACCGTGAATTAATAAGGAAAAACCGGGCTGTAATCCTTATGTCGGCGGGAATAACATTATTTGTTATAATGCTGAACTTTATGGGTTTCGGCGTTTCCTTAAATCATAAAATAACCGACCAGATGTTTAGAATTCGCGGGCCCCGTCCAGCGTCGGATAAGGTCTTTATAGTTGCAATAGGCGATGAAAGCGTCTCTTCTCAGGCGCTTGGAAAATGGCCGTGGCGAAGGCCGTATATAGCTTCTTTTATAAGCTGGGCAAATATTTATAACCCGAATTCTATAATTCTTGATATCTTATTTACCGAGCCTTCCGAGGATTTTCCCAATGACGATAATCTCCTCGCCGGGGAAGCAGAAAAATCCGCCAAAACTTTCTTCCCTTTTTTTGGAATTCCCAAAACCGCTCAGGAGAGCCGGGGTTATTCTGAAAAACTCACGCCGGCCGGTAAACAGTTGTTAGAGAATATCAGTCTGGGCAGGGCTTCGGATTATCCGGACATTGAATTTATAGATACAAAATATTTAGTCATGCCCATACCAAAATTTATCAATACTACGGCCGGCTCGGGCTATGTTAACGCTATACCCGACAGTGACGGGATTACCCGCCGGATTCCACTTCTTATAAAACATCAGGATTATTTAATACCCAATATTGCTTTTTCCGGGGTCATAGATTATTACGGACTGACCGCCGGGGATATAGAGATTAAAAACAGAAATATTATATTAAATACAAAAGACAGAGTAATAGAGATACCCGTTGACGGTAAATATCAGATGCTTATAAATCACAGGGGGAAATTTGAAGCGGACAATATTAATATGGTATCTTTTGTAGGACTTGTGGATTCGCATTTTGCCATTGAAGACGGGCTGAAACCCGGTTATGATTTAAATAAATTAAAAGACAGCATAGTCTTTCTCGGGCTTACCGCCACAGGAACTTCTGATTTAAGGCCGACTCCGTTTACACCGCTTTTTCCCATGGTGGGTGTTCTTGCAACCGGCGCGTCTAATATTAGTGAAGGCAATTTTTTGAAATCTTCTCCTGCCGGATTAAATTTTGTGCTGATATTTCTCTCTGGACTGTTGGCCCTTCTTATAACGGCTAAATTCAAGGCGATTTCTTCCGCTGTTTTAAATATAGTTTTTTTGTTTATTTACTTTGCCGGAAGTTATATTTTATTTAATAATAATTATGTAATTACAACTGTATATCCCCTGTCGGCAGTGCTCTTAATTTATGTAAGTATCACAATATATAAATTCACAAAGGAAGAAAAACAAAAAACTGCGATAAGGGGCATGTTTCAAAGGTATGTTTCTTCCAGTGTAGTTGATGTTTTAATAGAAGACCCGGGCAAGATTAAACTCGGCGGGGAAAGAAAGAGGCTTACTGTGTTTTTTTCCGATATTCGCGGGTTTACCTCTATGTCGGAAAATCTTTCGGCGGAAGAAGTTGTAGGTGTGCTGAATGAATACCTCACTGAAATGATAGACATAATATTTAAATATAACGGCACCCTTGATAAATTTATGGGGGATGCGGTAATGGCTATATGGGGAGCGCCGGCAGACCAGAAAAATCATGCCGAGCTTGCTCTTCGGGCGGCCTGGGATATGCGCGAAGAATTAACAAGTCTTCAGGAGCGCTGGGAGAGAGAAGGTAAAAAATCAATAGCGGTAGGAATGGGAATAAATACCGGAGATGTAGTAGTGGGTAATATGGGCTCCGACCAGTTTGCTGATTATACAGTAATAGGGGATAATGTAAATTTAGCCGCGCGTCTTGAACAAAATGCCGGCCCCGGCCAGCTTATAATAAGTGAAGCCACCTACGAGGAAGTAAAAGATATAGCCCGGGTAAATAAACTGGCCCCCATGAAAGTCAAAGGCAAAGAAAAAGCCTTGAGTGTTTATGAAGTAACGGGGTTAAAATCCAAAAATGAGAGAGGCTGAGCCTCTCTCAAAAGAATGTGACAAAAGTCACAGACATGTAATTTTAAAAGAGTTAGTATGTTATTGAGAGTTTTAGTATAATACTATTAATAAAAGCAGAAAATATTTAAGGAGGTTGTTATGAAAATAAAAATAAAGATATTATCAATGGCTTGTCTGATGCTGGCTGTTACTGTTAACGGATACGGGGAAGTCGCAAAGATAGCAAGTTTAAAAGGAACGGTGGAGTTTTTAAGGCCTCCGTCCCCGGAGTGGTCTGCGGCCTCGGTCTCTTTTTCTTTAGAAAGGGGTGACCGCCTGAAGACCGGCGCCGACGGCGAAGTGTCAATTGCGTTTACTTCCGGACATACCGCTAATCTCGGGCCGAAGAGCGATATAGCTATAAAAATTGCCACGGCTGATGATACCCGGATGGACCTATTTAAAGGCAAGCTTCGTTCAAAGGTGAAAAAACTAAGTAAAAACCAGGGATATGAAATCAGCACGCCCCAGGCTGTCTGCGCTGTAAGGGGAACAGAATTTGAAGTTTCTCTTTCAGATAATATGACCAGCGTAAAGGTGTTTGAGGGAATTGTCCAGGCGCGTGAAATGGTTACGGGCGAATCGGTAAATATTAATGCGGGACAGTATTCTAATATAACTAAAGAGTCCAACCCGACCGATCCTCAAAAAATGGAAGACGAAAAGGCAGATGACAAAGCAGACAAATCGGAATCTTCTCTTCAGAATTCTTCAAAAGAGCAAATAAGAAACGAAATGTTTGAGGAAATATCCCGCGACGCGGTTCTATCGCGCGCCGCCGAGGAAATTAAAAAAGCCGAATACGAAACCGGCAAGGCAATGATAGACGCTCATGGTTACCGGGTGCGGCTTGAAGAGTACGTTGTACGCCCTGAGGGAATAGA
The DNA here is from genome assembly GCA_027858455.1 of Elusimicrobiota bacterium. Classification (GTDB taxonomy): domain Bacteria; phylum CG03; class SLGR01; order SLGR01; family JAGXOG01; genus JAGXOG01. The sequence goes on from JAQICQ010000050.1 coordinate 5,700, forward strand.
TAACGAGTTTAAGTATGTTGTCTTAAATGAGAGAAAGGAAAGATTTGATTTCGGTAAGATAAATTTTGAGTTTAATAAGGCATTGCCCGAAGATTTAACCGATGCTACTGCGGGAATGTTTTATTCTAAATCAGCAGAAAAACCGGATTGGATACTTACAGAGCTGTTATCGGTTATGTCCAACACTAAAGACCTGGTAAAAGAGGATGCCTCAGGCGGGGATATGCTGGCCGACGCAAACGGCAACTGGAACCACTATTTCGGCAGTTATGAATTTTCCATAAAAGGCCAGGATAAGGCCGAAAAGATTTTGTGGGAGCAGACTGCCGGCAATACCGGAGGGAGCTATGAAGACCTTACTTTAAGCACGGTCTATCTTGAAGATCCTTCAGTGCCTGAGCCTGAAAGCAAGACTAACTCCCCGTCCGGTACCGACGCATTTCACAGGTATACAAAAGACACCTACAGTGACGGCACCTGGATTTCCGCCGAAGACTACCTTATAGACGACGAAGGTGATATACAGACATCGCAGGATTTGGCGGATAATTTTTCTTCCGGAATAGGCGGAAACTTAAATGACTATCTGGCAAAACTTAATTTTGAAAGAAAGTATGAGAGTTCCGAATTTGACGGCAGGGATATAGACCTGGTCTTTTCCACAAAACTGCTTTTGGATTCGGGCATGATTTCAATGGGAGTTGAATAATTAAAAGGAGTAAATAATAAAAGATAATTTATGGAAAAAATTATAACGGGACTATCGGGAATTTTGGTTTTTGTTTTAGTATGCAGTAACAATATTTATGCGGAAGCGGTCTTTACTCCTGTAGCGGATATATCCTTAAACGGAGGCCAGTATTTTCTTGAAGCGGAACCGTCATCTTTCGGGGGCAGCGCAAACATAGATTTTGCGCCTGCGCTTAACTTCTCTAAGGAAAGCGCGCTTATACCGATGATTAACATGGGGTATAACGGCACTCAGGATGTCCATGATTTAGTAGGCGGAGGCACCCTGACAAGAGAAAGCGCCGACATAGGAGGAACCTTAAAGTATATCACAAATATCGCCGGTTTAAAGACTAAGCTCAGGGTAAATTATAAGAAATCCCTTATAAACGAAACAAAGGATGAGGACTGGACGGACGGACTTTTTGATTACAATCGGATTTTGTTCGGCGCCCAGGCAGAACGTCTTTTTGCGGGTTATGATGTTTCTCTGGCAGTGGATTTTTATAGCGCGCAGTTTCCTAATTATGCCAGCCTTGTCTCACAGACCGAAGAGGAGTTTAACTCTTCCATAGACACAAATACACATACAGAAATATCTCAAAACGCGGGAACAAATGTTTTAGATTATTCAGACATTAAAGCCGGAATTGACGCGTCAAAAAAACATACGGATGTTCTCTCCGCCGCATACGGGTATTCAATAGATTTAAGAAATTACGCCGACCAGACCGTTGTTGAAAGTAACGGAAGTTTCTCGTCCGGCAAGCGAAAAGACACTATAAATAGTATAAATGCCGGGCTGGATTACGCTTACCGCCGTGCTGTCATAGGACTCAAGAGCGAAATGTCAATTTTAAGTTCAAACCAAAACTCATACGATGCTGATGCCACAAAATTTATTGATAATTATTATTCATATATAAAGGGGGCAGTTACCCCTTCGTTTGCTCTTTATTTAGGTAAGGGGGAAAGATTAAGCAGGTTTAGAATGTGGTGGGATATAGATTTAACCGGTTATGCCGGCCGTTTAGCGCGGGAAGAAGAAGGAGGCTATGTAACAGACAAAGTTAAACAGCTTGATAACAGCTTTGGTATTTCCTACAGGTATCCGGTCTTTGATAGTTTTTACGCCCATATGCAGTTCAGCCGCCGCGCGGCGTCTTCAAATATGAAATACGAGGGGAATTATAAATATAATTATACCGCCACAAACTATTATGCGGGCTTAAACTGGCAGTATTAAATGTGAGAGGCTGAGCCTCTCACCGGCAACGTGACAAAAGTCACAGACAGAGTTTTTAGAAAGTGTTATTGTTTTTATGGAACAGGAAATAAAGTTTACAATAAATATGGAGGATAAAATAAGATGAAAAAATTAATTAAAGGCAGTATTGTACTGGTCATGGCAGCTTTATTTACAGCGGGGCATCTCGCTGCATTTGACTTAACTGTAACAGTAAATGATGATAATGCTAACCCGATAAGCGGGGCTCAGGTTATGGCGCTTACTTTTGGTTTGTCCAATGAGCCGAATCCTGAATTATCCAATACCGGTTATACAGATAATGCAGGGCAGATTGCCTTTGCTCTTGATAATTCAAGGAACTATACTATTGTTGCCACAAAAGATGATTACAGTCCTTCTCTAAAATATCAGGTTGAAACCGATTCTACGCCTGTTGTAATTATAGGTTCGGCGGAAGCCCAGTCGTGTGAAATATCGTTAGCTGAGCGCGCCGATGCTGATTCTTACTGCACTGTCAAAGCTGATGTTATTATATCGCCTGTTTATGCGCCGACTATAATATTCGGCAGTGTTATGGCAGGTTCTTCTGCAGAAGATAAAAATGATATAGCTTTCGGAGTAATGAGGATTACAGATACGGTTAACGGAAGAGGCACCCTTGAGATTAACAATGTTTCTAATAATGAGACAGGCGATTATGAGATTGGTTGTTTTTCTCCGCAGATGAATACCGGATACGGCCAGCCTATTTCTATTAGTACTTCAGATACCGGCACGGTTAGTTTAAATCCAGATCTGGATTTAACTTCAACCGATGCTAATATAGCCGAAGGAACGGTTGAGCAAGAAGAATATACCGATGAGAATACAGGCGAATTAATAAAAGGTATAGTATATGATGATGAAAACAGGGCTGTAGGCAATACCGAAGTCAGAGTATGGTTTGAATACGAATACAGCTATCTAATGGACGGAACAACTTACTATAATCATGAATGGAGAGATTATTCGGGTTGGACGGATTCATACGGTAATTATTCTATATATTCTGATGTGGATTTTTCAAAAGTAATTAATATCTCGGGGTTTAATTTAGAGGCAAGGGGAAACGGTTATTTGTCAAAGAGCACGGCAATAGTTGATACCGCTCAGCTTTTAACTGATATAAAATCAATGGGAACAGTTGTAAGGCAGGATTTTAAAGGTCCCATTGCGCTTAAGAAAGTCATCGGTGAAATTTCCGGACGGCTTTTGCTCGGTGGAAGCTCTCTCGGCAACGGGCATATAAATGTTAACGGCGACTGGAGCGCCTGGCTTATAGAAGGGTCAACTTATATTTATACCGACCGGAGCGCTAACAGCTGGAACGAGGATAATGTAAACAGCAGCGGAGAGTTCTCTATAGGCGGACTTGCGCCGGGAAATTACCGTCTTGAAGTCTGGACGGAATTCAGTTCGGACGGATATGTATATAATAAAGGTGAAAACGGCGAGAATGATACGTTTTCAGGCGAAGTGATGTTCCAGGACGAAGTGAGGCCGAACAACGAGATACATGAAATGTTGGGCGATGATTTAAGGATAAATCTTTCAACAGATAATATAGTTACGGTCTATTCTTCTACCGGAGCTGTCGTATCAACAGGGCTGATTGATATAAATTTACCGGCAAAAGAAGTCAGTGGCTCCTCCATGACTTTAACCGGCAGCGTTGTCTTAAACAATGTAGCCTCACTTGAAGCCCCCGTAAGTATCATTGTCCATGAAAAATGGGATTCTTTTGACCGCAATCAAGAAGTTACCGAAGAGATAGCTGTTTCCAGCGACCCGTTTAACGGCGATTTTTATTTAAAGCTTTCTCATAACAGGGTTTCGCCCGATGGGGTTCAGGAACTTTATAAGGTGGGTTATCCAAC
>JAQICQ010000055.1 GCA_027858455.1 Elusimicrobiota bacterium
AGTTTACATAATTGCCGTAATTGTCGGTTATCTTTATATATTTATGGAGCGATATTCTCGGGTCCGGAAGTTTGTTGAACTGTATTTTAAGTGTTTCGGTGGCGCTTACGACTATCCGGCTTCCGTCCTCCGGAAAGGTGGATATAACTTCCAGCGGATTTATGTCAACGGCAAATCTGTTTACGCTTTTGCTCTCTTTAGCGCTTCGTTCCTCGTCCAGCGCTTCAGCCCGCCAGTAATAAATTTTTTCGTCTTCAAGTTTTTCATCTTCAAGAAGGGTTTTTGATGTAGAAGTAATCCCCTCAACCTCAAAGATAATAGGATAAAACGCCGGAGAGGTAGATATAGTAAGCCTATAGGTGAGAGCGCCGCCCTCCGGATCTGTGGCCGGGTTCCAGTTAAATACCGGTGTAGTGGTATATATAAAAGAGTCCTCCTGCGGAGATATAAGATCAAATTCGGCGGGTGGTTTATTAGTATTAGCTATTTCAAAAACTCCCGATATGTCTTCTGCAGTTAAATCTTTATCGTCTATTGCTACTACTTTAACCTTTACGCTGGCCGAATCAGGATAATTACCCGTTCCCCACCCGTAAGGCAGTTCAAAATCCCTCACATATCTGTCTTCATAAACATATCCGGCGCCGGCGTTAGTTGAAATAAGAATTTCATAGTAAAGAGTATCTGTCCTGTTTAGGTCATAGGATGACCAGTTTATCTCTTTGAGGCCTGTCCAAATTTCGCCTCCTGACGGAGAAATTAAATTAATAACCGGCGGTTCATTGTAGTTTGAAATTTTTACGGTTGATGTTGTTACAGACCCTGAAAGCCCACGCTGGTCGCTTGCTATCAGCTTAACAACATAATTATCGGCATTTTCAACCCATCTTGTATCCCAGCTGTAAGAACTTTGAGTTACCGCAGTTGCCACAACAATATCAAATGGGTCTCCGGCTGCAGGCGCCATAAGAATATCATAACTGTGATAATCCTCAGGGTCGGGATCTTTTACAAAATACTCATAAACCAGTGTTGCCGTATCGGCAACAGAATCCGTTCCCCAGCTCCCTGAAATCTGCGTTGTAAAGAAGACTTCAGGAGGCGAATTGGTCTTTTTATAAGACGACGGCGACAGCTCGCTGTAATTACCTGCCTCATCGGTAAATTTTACCGCAAACCAATAGGTAGTTCCCTCATTTAAGCCGGTAAGGATAAAACTATCTTTTTCTCCGCTTACTATAGATTCCGGCTTATAATCAACATAATCACCCTGCCCTATTACAGAAGACCAGTTTGTCTCGTTTGATATAACTAAGCTTTTGCTGTAACCAAACCGATAGCTGTAACCGGTATCCGGCGCGGTCCACTCCAGCTTTATTGCGCCGTTTTGAAGAGGCCGGGATGCTTTTAAATATGTTACAGCCAAAGGAGGGACAGTATCTATAAAAACTGACCAGCTTTCAGAATATTCTCCGTAATCAATCCCGTCGTATCCCCGGATTTTATAATAATAAGTGCTGCCGTGGTCAAGTGGAACTGCGGTATTACTCAGGGTAGATAACTCTTCTAATTCCGACCTGTAACGATATAACGGCAAATAGTTATTTTTAGTAGAAACAAATAACTCGTAGGTTAAACTGTCGCCGTCGTTATCCGCAGAGTTGTTCCAATAAATATTTAAGGGGCTTGAGGCAATTCCTCCGTCACCGGCGGAAGAAAAAGGCGGACCGACCGGAGAAGGTGGTCCGGGACGATGATTATAGCTTATTTCGGACTTTGAAATATAAAAATCCGATGTTCCTCCCGGAATAGTTCTTTTTAAATACACTCTGTACCTAAAATACCTCTTATCGTCGGCTCCGGAACTTATTTCCGTTGAAGAGGCAGTATAGAACGATGCCGATGTCCCGTCCGGCCCTTTAAAATCAGACGGAGGAGTAAGCGATGAAGATGATACCGCAAGCTGTAATTTAATTTCACCGTCTGCAGGCACGGAATCTTCTGTATTTATCGCGATATAATTTAAATATGTATCTATCTTTCCTGTATCAAATACTTCCGAAGTATAAGTCCCGCTCGAGCGCAGAATATAACTCCAGGTATCTCCGAGGCATTCGTCCAAACTGTCCCTACCCCCAAAGAGAATAAATTTATCTTCTGAATTGGTATAGGCAACTCCGGTCATTTCCCGTTCTTCGGGCAATCCGTCCGGAATTTTAGGGTATTGCAAAAACCATGAATTAAGTTTTAAATTATATACCCAAAGGTCATTAAATAAAGTAGAATTATATCCTCCTCCGAAAAAAACCGCTGTATTATTTCTTTTATCGTAACAGATATCTCCGTTTACCGTTGCCGGAGGAGAAACGGCAGGAAATTTCAGGGTCCATGAAGAACCGGTCGTATTATAAATCCATGTCTCTGCCATAGCTCCCTGACTGCTCTCGCCGCCAAATAGCACTATCCTTCCTTCGGCGGCCTTGCTTGCGCTTGCGCCCTTCCGGGCGGACGGATAAGTTGACAGGGTGACATAAGACCACTGAGAAGAAGGAATATCATATTCCCAGGTATCGTCGCAATACCCGGAACCGGGATTACCTCCGAAAAGCATGCCTTTACCGTCTGCAAAAGCAAAACTGTGCTCATATCTGCCGGAAGGATAACTTGAGGGAACAACTTCTGTCCAGTCCTCTCCGGCAGAGTCATATTCCCAGGTATCGCTGAAACAATTAAGTTCCGCGTCAATACCTCCGAAAAGTATATTTTCCGACACTCTCATATTAGACCGTTTTTGAGGCGCCGTTGACGGAAACATTTCCGTCCATTCTCCTTCGCTGAATTTATAAGTATCATTTTTCCTGCCGCCCGCAGAGGTCTTACCCCCGAAAAGAGAGACGGCGCCGTCGCCCCACATTTCGTGCCACTTGCGGGCATCGGGCGAGAAAGAAGGATTTTCTTTTATCCATATATTTTCAGGTCTCAGCCCGTCGGCGGTTTTCATAATGTCCCTAAGCTGTCCGTTAAAATCTGTCCCCTGCTCTATAATTTTACTGCCGGCATAACTGTTTGCCTTAAGAAAAACTATAATAACTAAAAATATAAATTCAGCTTTTAAAAATTTCTTTGATAACATCTTTAACCCTGCCTATGTCAAAAGGTTTAAGTATCAAGGCGTCGGCCTTCAACGCCCGGACTTTATCCTTTACCTGCTCTTCGGGCAATCCTGTAATTACTATTATTTTAGGCTTTCCCAAACTGGGATTTTCTTTTATTTTTTTCATAACTTCAAAACCGTTCATCTCCGGCATGTCAATATCAAGGAACATTAATTTTATATCACTACTTCCAAGCAGCGTCCCGGCAGTAAAACCGTCGGCAGCCTCATAAACAATACTTTCTTTATAGATTTTTTTAATTATTTTTCTGAGAGTTTTACGAACAGCCCGATAATCGTCAACAATAAGAAATTTCTCAGGGCTGCCGTTAATCTTGCTAACCGGCAGATTAAATTCAGAGGCAAACTCCGTAAAATCTTTTTCTCTTATCCTCCTGTGGCCGCCCGGCGTTTTATATGCTTTCAAATATTCGGCCTTAATCCAGTTCTGAACGGTATTTATATCAACTTTTAACAACTTTGATATATCGTGTGTCGTAAGTATTTTTTTAGTCATTTTATTCCTCCTTTTTTTCCAGACGGATTTTGCGGAAGAGTGAATTTAAAGACAGCTCCGCGGCCTTGAGTAGAATCTATGCTTACTTTACCCCCGTGCTGATTGACTATACTTTTTACCATTGCCAGACCGAGCCCTATGCCGGTGTGTTTTTCCGTAAGAGACTGTCCGGGTTTTTGCTGATAAAATTTTTCAAAAATGCGTTTCTGCTCTTCTGCGGGTATTCCCGGTCCGTTATCGGAAACTGAAAATTCCACCCCTTCTTTAGTTTTTTTGGCGATAATATTTACTTTTGATTTTTCCGGGCAGTATTTAATTGAATTGCCGAGCAGATTAATCAAAACTCTTTTTATCATATCTTTATCGGCTTTGATATCTTTTACTTCCGGCGATATCTTATGATTTATTACAATATCTTTTTCTTTAGCCGCCGGGCTTACATCTTCGCTTACTTCTCTTACAATATCACGGACAGAGAAAGATTTAAAACTAATATCAAGACTGCCGTTTTCAATTTTTGAAATATCCAGAAGTTCAATGATAAGCTTATTCATCCTCTTTGAATTGCGTTTTAAAAGTTCTGTTAAACGGCCTGTCCCGTGCTTTTTTTCTAAAATTTCACAGGCATTAGTAATACTCTGGAGAGGCGTTCTTAATTCATGCGACACATTGGCCAAAAATTCGTCTTTTAATTTATCGAGATTAAGTAAATTAGAATAGTCGTATGCATTCTGAACTGAAAAAGCTGCCTGCTGCGCAAATATAGAAATAATCTGAAGGTCCGTCTTTGAAAACCTGTTTCCTTCCTTAATCTTTTTTAAGTTCAGGGTTCCTAAAACTTTATCCCTCATTATCATCGGGACACAGATTCCCGAGGTTATTTCCCCTCTGGAATTGATATTTTTAAAACGCTTGTCTTTTTCTAAAGACCCGTTAATAAGAACCGGCTTCTTACTTTCAATAACCCATCCCGATACTTTTTCACCTGATTTTATCTCATTTCCCAGGGACTTTTCCGCATCGGGTCCCCGGGAAACTTTAATTACCAGTTTTTTTTCTTTCTCATTAAATATACCTATTGAACCGCCTTCGGCATTTGTGGATTTTATAGAAATATCCAATATTTCGTCCAGCATTTCATCAATTGGTTTTATTCCCCCCACATCTTTGACTATTTTACAAACTGCATTCATAATATCTAATTCTTTTACAAGATTTGCCTTTTCTACAGCTTTTTCTACTAATTTTCTCAGTTCTTTTATCTCAAAAGGTTTAGTTATAAAATCATAAGCGCCAAGTTTCATCGCCGATACAGCATCTTCAATAGTTCCCATGCCGGTTACCATTATCACTTCTTTATCAGAAAATTTTTCATTGATTTTATTGAGCATCTCAATACCATTCATTCCGGGCAGGTCTATATCAAGCAATATAACTTTAAAATTTTCCTCCTGTAAAAGTTTTAATCCCTCTTCGGCCGAAGAAGCCGCTTTTACTTCATACTTTTGCAGGATCCTTTTAATTGACTTTCGTATATTCTTCTCGTCATCTACTACAAGTATCGTGTTCTCTTCATTTTTATCCATAAATTTCTCCTGCTTTTTAGCCGAATTTTCTGCTTTTCTAATATTATTTATATTATTTATATTATTTACAATATTATAATAACACAAATTTTGTATGGAATCAAGTATCATTAAAATTTAATGATGGTTTGTTATGTACAAAACTTTCTTTTTTTGAGGTTAGTATTATATGATATGAAAATCCCAAGCATAAAAAAATTAACCAGAATTATGGTGTAGGTAGGTATAATTACCGCCGGCCGGCTTAAAGACGCCCGAAAAAAGTCAAAGATACCGGGAACAATCTTAAGTGAAGCGCTTATTTCCGAGGGCTGTCAATAGAAAAAATATCTTATATTCCACTAACTAAAGCAAGGGGATTTACGGCGAATTTTATAAAGTGTCAAGTAAGGATTTAAGTTAATATTCTATAATTGGATTTTTATATTGTTTTTTAAGCCGATGATTTGTTGAGAGCTTTGTTTTATTTTTTATTATCTGTCTGTAGCGGTAAGTAAACTCTGAATTCTGAGCCTTTTCCTATACCCTCGCTATTTACTTCTATCTTTCCGCCGTGCTTGGATACTGTTACTATACTTGTAGAAAGTCCGAGGCCCGTCCCTTTTTTTCTCTTTGTAGTGAAATACGGCTCGAATATCTTTTTAAGATTTTCTTTTTCTATTCCTTTGCCGGTATCTTTGATGCTTACTATTATGAATTCACCTTCCTGAAATGTTTTTATGGAAAGCGTTCCTTTTTCTCCCATGCTGTGTAAGGCATTTGTTATTAAATTTACAAAAACTTCTTCTAAGTGAAACCTGCTTATTTTAACTTCAGGTAAAGCATCATAGCTTTTAATAATATCAAAATTTTCAAGCTTACCCCTGCCCACTACGCTCAATGCCTTATCTATGATTTTATTTATATCATACTCTTCAAACACAAAATTCCGGGTTCTGGCAAATCCTAAAAAGTCTTTAACTGTATCTTTTATCCTTTTTGCTTCTTCTATTATCTGTTCAATATCAACTTTAAATTCATCGGATTCAGATATATTTTCTATATTTTCCAAAATAAGTTGCGCTGTAGCTAGTACCGAGGTTAACGGATTATTTATCTCATGGGCTACTCCGCCTGCCATTTGCCCGAGGGAGGACATCTTCTCGACTTGAACGAGCTGCTCCTGAGTGGCTTTTAAATCGCTTAGGCTCTTCTTTAACTGATTCTCGGCCTCCCTGCGCTCAAACGCATTAGTGAAAATTCTGGAAATAACCGTAAGAAAAAATATATCTTCGCCGATCCATTCTCCGGGTTCCGCCACATTATCAAACCCTATGAAACCTAAAAGTTTGTGACTCTTCCTCAGCGGCAGCACAAGAACTGATTTGATATCCTGACTCTCAAGTATCTCCTTTTCAGCTTTTGCTTCCGGAATCATCTTTGAGACATCATCTATATGAATAATTTCTCCGTTTCGCAGCTTTTTCATCCACCACGGGAAAATATTAACCGGAAGATTTTGAAGATTATCTTTTTCCGCGCTTACGCCTTCGGCACACCATTCATGAGTATTATCCATTGCTATTCCATCATCTCTGATAAGAAAAACGTAAGCGCGTCCCGCTTTTCTGTATTTACCCATATATGCGAGTGATTCATTAATTGCCTTATCGGTGTCACCAATACCGCTAAAATAAGACGAGATTTTAGATATAGTCTTTTCAAATTCCAATTTGCGCTTTAAATCTTCTTCCATAATCTTGCGCTCTCTTATGTCTCTGGCAATACCGACTATACCTACTAAATTCTCTTCTTTATCTCTCATCACCGAGCCGGAAAGACTTACCGGGATTTTTTTTCCATTCTTTGTCCGATAGACCATATCATAATCACGCACCGAACCTTCCTTCAATAACTTTTCCCATCTTGTGCCCTTGAATAGAGTATCTTCTTCTTCTTCTTCTTCTTCTGCAAAGATTATTCCCACCGGCTTTCCTATCAATTCATCTTTCTTATATCCAAGTAAATCTTGAGTTGCCTGATTTACTGTTTTGATCATTGCCTCGGAATTTACAACGATCAAAGTATCAACCATTGATTTGATTATGTTGTCGGTATAATCTCTGGCTGCGAGTATCTCATCTCTTGATTTCCTTAAATCTTCGGTCATTTTATTAAAGGAATTCGCTAATTCACCAATTTCATCACTGGACTTGATATCAATTTTAATATCTAAGTTCCCTTTTCCTATCTTCATAGCCGCATCCTTCAGTTTTGTGATGGGATTAGAAATGGCACGAAAGATAAAAAAACCTATCAAGATAGACAGAACCATTACACTTATTGAGACACCCAATAAAATGTTTCTTAATTTACTAATAGGAGCAAATATCTCTTCTACCCTATGTTCTACAACTAAAACCCAGCCTAAACCTTTAAAATCTCTATAACCTTTGGAATGGGCATAAGCAAATAATTTTTCTCCTTCTCCGGGCTTATCTCCTTCTCCTATAAAATAGTCTATCTGTCCTGGCTCTACCCCGCATCTAAAAAATGAAAATACATTAGGAGAAAAATCCTCAAGAAATTCAAACTCCTCTGTTGAATAAATGCACTTACCATCTTTAGTAAGCAATTTAAATTCCATAGTTCTTTGTTCTCCATACAGTCCGATTGGTTTAACCTCATTTATAACACTAATTATTCCTCTAATATTCAAAATAATTTTCATAATACCAAGAAAATTTCCAGTTCCATCATGAACTCTTAATGCAAAATCGGTAGAATAGATATCTGAGCTTTCATCATACTCAACTTCTCTTATGTAAAAACCATCTTTCTTTGCAACTTGCCACCATTCTTCATCTGCTTGATAATAATCAGAAGTCCTTCCCGTCTGCCCTATATTTGCCCCATACTTATTCGTTATAAAAACTTCTCCAAAAATCTTGTAGCCATATTTATCTTCATAAAACTTTATTCTTTTGAGTAGTCTCTGCGATAACTTGTTGTTAATTATCCTATTCATAAACGGGGTTATTACTTCTTTTGGTGTTGAAGTCCATCCCTTTTCTTTTTCGATAATA
>JAQICQ010000187.1 GCA_027858455.1 Elusimicrobiota bacterium
TATGCCCGCTGCGGCAAAAATTATTATTCCCTTTAGAAAAATAAATACCGCGGCCAGAAAAAGAACCTTAAAAAAACTGTTCAATCCGATTTTTGACGCCATCAGGGAAAAAACTCCAAATCCGCTTACAGAATATCCGGCAAGCAAAACAATTAATCCGTTTATCCCAACTACAGAGAGCATACTGAAACTACCAAACTTCACTCCCGCTATATATATACATAATGCGCCTATCAGGTACCATATCCGGTCTTCATCCGGCCTGAAAAGATTTAATGCGGGAAGCCTTTTAATCTCCATATACTTTGAAAGTGTATAATAGAAGACATAACTGCCCGCCGTCGCCGAAACAAATACCCAACCGGTAAAACCCGATTTAAAATATTCAAGAACCGTTCCGACAGACCCCCCGATCATTTCTATCTGGACAACCGGCAAACCGGCTTTATAATACTTTTCCAGGCCCACAGCCATAGAACTTTCTATTGATTTAATTATAACTTCCGCTACATTAACTTTAAATATAAGGTAAGCAAAAGCCTGCCACAACATAAAAAACAGAAACCAGACCAATGCCATTTTACCGACCTTTCTGTAAACACTCTCTTCATACGGCAATACGGACTTTGCAATTACCGCAGCAAATAGAATAAAAAGCACAACATAAGTCATGACATATACCGGGCCGAAGAGACCGTAAATAAGAAAAGTCACTGCTGCCCAGGATATAAGGACCTTTCTTAACTCACCTTTTTTTATCATAATTACCTGGGGAACAACAGAAAGCATCAACAACGGTATGGCAAGCATAGGCGCCAGCGCTGATACTAATATCAGAGAAGCCGACACTGCCGTCAGTTTAATCGGAATGTCCTTTAGTTTCGCCATTCTTACAACACAGTACTTTAATTAACTATTTAACTGTTTTGCTTACCGAACAAAAGGCAGCAGGGCGATATTCCGGGCCCGCTTTACGGCGACCGATATCCGTCTCTGATGCTTTGCGCAATTTCCTGACTTAAACTTAGGCACTATTTTGCCGCTGCGGTCAATATATTTATTAAGCAAATTTACATCTTTGTAATCAATATCACTTTTATCGCGACATAATCTGCATGGTTTTTTATACGCCAATTTATTTTCTCCTTTCTTTAATTACTTACCCTTTTCAAAAACAACTTAACTTTTAAAACGGTATATCTTCGGACTCTGTATCCTGAGATTTGGTTTCACCTTTTGGATTGGTTTCGTCTTTCGGATAACTATCTTCATTATCGCCGGAATTTGACTTATTTGAACCTCCGTAGGAAAGAAACTGCACATTCCTCGCAACTACTTCAAGTTTTGAACGCGGATCTCCGTTCTGGCTTTCCCAGCGTCTTAAATTCAGCCTTCCTTCAACATATACTCCGCTTCCTTTAGAAAGATACTTCTCACAGGTTTCAGCCTGGCGCCCCCATACAGAGACATCGATAAAGTCAGTATTTTCAACTTTTTCACCTGTGTTTTTGTCTTTGTAAACTCTGTTTACGGCTACGCTTAATGTAGTGACCGACCGGCCTCCCTGAGTGCTTCTTAATTCAGGTTTTCGTGTCAAATTACCCATAATAACCACCAGGTTTGCATTTGCCATAACGACCTCCTTAAGGTTCTTACCCTTTTCTTACTACAATACTCCTTATATACTCATCGCTGAGTCTATAATGTCTTTTTAGTTTTTCAACTACCGATCCTGGAGCTTCAAACTCAATAAGATGATAATAAGCCCTGTCGTGGTTTTTAACTTTATAGGCCATCTTTTTTTCGCCCATATCAGAACTTGAAGTAATTGAGCCGCCTTCTTTTTCAACTATTTTTTCAACGGAATGAATACTCTCTTCTTTCTTGTCTTGGCCGGTGACAGCCGCAACTGCGAGAACTGTTTCATAGATATGCATAATTAACCTCCTTTCCGGTCCATGCATTTAACTGCCCTGGGCTCTAATTAAAGAGCAAAGGAATTTATTTTAACTAGTGAGTAGTATAGCAAATTAATAATTATACAGCAAATTATGTAAGGGAAGAACGATATATTTTCAATAAGAAAAGCTATGGAGTGAAAAATAAAATTTCTCCCCTATGGATACAGCTATTTTCTAAGGTCTTAAAACTTTGCGCCGAATGATATTCTGTGAGTATTACCTAACTCGCCGAATGGGGCCATAGCATAATCAAGGCCGAACCTTCCGGCTTTAACTCCGAAACCTCCGCTTAAGCCTACCAATGAACCGAGATTGTCGGTATCATAACCGTATTTATATCCCGTCCTGAATGCAATCATATCCATAATACGGTATTCCGCGCCGACAGACGCATAAAGAGTTTCATCAAGTATATATTCATTTATATCCACTGCCACAGTAAGCGCTTCTATGGGCATATACGCCGCGCCGGCTTTTATGTTTAAAGGTAGAGGATCCGACTTACTTTTAAATTTAACACCCATGCCCACATTCTGTATATTGAGAGCAACTGACAATTTATCGTTTACCGGATAAAGACCGCCGAGATCCAGCATGGACGAAAACGCGGACTCATCAACAATGGTAAGATATACGGTCTTTAGGTTTACCCCCGCATCAAGTCCGTCTAACACCTTAGGAAAGGGATTTTTTGCCGCATAAACTAAATTTATAGCTGTATCCATAGACCCGAAAGTGCTTTCCGGCTCTAATGTGCCGTCCGGATCGTCAACATCGTCAGCGCTGCGTTTGGGAATATCGCTTACGCCTAAATAATTTATACCTATGCCGAAAGAACTGATGTCGCCGTTGGGAATAACTCCTGCAATATTTCCATAATTAACAGACTGAAAATAGCTCATATATGTCCCGGAAATCTCCCTTTCTTTTATACCGGCAATTCCCGCCGGGTTATAAAATACAGCATCGCTGTTATTTACAACAGCCGAATACGCTCCGCCCATTCCTGCCGGCCGGGCCGACGGGTCTATCTTTAAAAATTGAGCGGCAGTCGTTCCCGGGCCTCCCGCAAAACCGGTCGAAGAGATAACGCCCGTTATAAGTGCCAAAGAAATTATTTTTTTCATCTTTTTATCCTCCTGTAATCTTCTTATTTAATTATTGCCATCTTCACGACATCGCCGGTTATATCACCGTCGATCTCAGAAAGAAGCATATATACGCCGCTGGCGCATTTTGAACCGCCGTCATTCTTACCGTCCCATTCGGTAAAATATATAAAACCCTTTTCTCTATCACCTTCATTAATAGTTCTTACCAGTTCACCGGCTATATTATAAATACGGAATTTAACATCTGAATTATTACCCGAAGTTCCCTGCAGGTAATATTTTATAACCGTGCCATCTATGGTAAGCGTCCCTGCAAGCTCTGTATTTGTGCCGGTATTGCTTAAAGTTACATTCTTTTCCTTTAAATCAAAAGGATTAGGAAAATTATATACACGGAACTTGCCGCCTGAATACAAAGCATTGTTCTCCGCCGAGCCCTGGTTGGACGGTATGCCGTAAAATACCGCATACTTACCACTCTGGGTTACAGCCTGGGCCGACATTTGAGAAGAAACTCCCGCAGATGCAGAATTTAAATCATTCACCTCCATCGACACCAAACCATTTGCCGAATCGTGGCTTATAACACCTTCCACAACTTCCCATTCGCCGGTTGAGACATTTTTGCGTCTGATATTAAGTTTGCTTAAATCAAGATCACCACCGGTTTCTGTCTCCATATTAGAGCGGTCATACGCTATATTGAGCGTTATTTTCTTCCCTGATTTAATCACTGCGTTTTCAAGCGATACTTCATATATCTCACCTACTATATCATCTATTGCGCCTGCAACAGACTGTTTTTTGAAGATAAGCGAAGCTAACCCTCCGATTGCCTGAGCTTTCATCTCATGGCTTTCCCCCTGCGCGGTCATGGCAGTCACAGAAGCGCTTTGCGAACTTGAATCCTCAAGGCTTCCCGTTGGGATATTGATGCTTGAGTTATCCGCTCCGTCCTCTTCAAGCTCGACATCACCGCCCTGCGCTATTATCTCATCTATATCCTTTATAACGCTGCTCGGATAATCCAGATCAACAACTATCTGTTCCGTAGCTCCCTGACCTAAGCTGTCGGTGCCTATAGCTTTAACCATATAACTGTTGCCGGCCGTAACACTAAACGATCCGGCCCATGATTTTGAAGCCGGCTCCGTAAGTTCAATTGTTACGGAGTCGTTTTCGCCCTGCTGATATTTTAAATCAGGCGCGGCTATTAGGTTCTTATTTGAAGAAAGTTTCACATATACCGTAGAATTTTCTATCCGGTAATTTATGCTGAATTTAGGATCTAAATTACTGAGTGTGAAACTGTAGCCCTTTAAGGTAGTTGTAGCCGCAGCGTGGTGAGTTACGCCCTTAATCTTATATCCGGGGTATATCATCCATACATTATATGAATGGCCTTCTTGCAAACCGTTAAGATAATATTCACCTTTTTCATCATATACGGCCGGATTTCCGGAAATATCACTCCCAAGTGTCTCGGTTTTATAGAGCCCTACCAGCTCATCACTACTTCCGATATCATAAGCAATTATTTTTGCTCCGCTGACGCCTACGGTAACGGGTATGCCGAAAACTTTTTCTCCGGTATCCTCGTTTACAGACCCGTATATCCACTCCATCCCGGGTGAAAGTTCTATAGTTTCCGAATAAGTCATGTATTCAGTAATCGGTACTTTTACGCCTTTTTTGGCATAACCGGGCGCATCTATATAGAAATAATATATTCCTTTTTCAACCTTGGGAATAATAACTTGCCCCATAGCATTTGAAGTATATGTCTTTTCTATGCCGGGCCCTGTCATTTCAACGGTTACACCGGATATAACTTTCGATGATCCTTCTTCCACAAATGTCGCGGCAATAGTTGCTGTATTTACCTCATAGGTTTCAACAACGCCGTCTTCAATGCTTTTAGTGTCAAGATTAATATCTAACTTAGTAACTTTCCCGGATTCCAATGTAACCTGTTTTGTAACTGCCGGATAGTTTGCGCTGAAATATATTGCAGTATAATCTCCGGGTTTTAAAAACCGCATTCTGTATTTTGTATTCGTAGATATTATCACATCCGCCAGGGCCTCTTTATCGCCATTTTCAATAGCAACCATCATAGCCGTCGTCTCTTCTTCACCGAAAACTTCCGGTGCGGGCATCTCCACAGAAAATCCCGCAAGTTTATTCTCACTGTTATAGAGCATAACTCCGGGAATAAGTTTCATAAACTCTTCAGGGGGTTCATTGGTACCTGCTGCTTTTCCTTGCAGGAGTTCCATATCTGCTTCTGTAAAGATATCTTTTCCTGTTATGCTGCCTTCAAAAGTAGCATCGCCGAACTCTATATCGCCCATAGTCATATCTTGGACATAAGCTCCGCTGGAATTTAATACCGCATTTTGCTTGCTGATTGTAACTGCTTTTTTCTCGGACGCAAAGATAACATTCATATCTTCCAAACCATATCCGGGCCAAAAGTCTCTTGTCGCGCCGGCATAAAAATCGTATTCACCGGGCGCAATACCCGATTCATTGCCCGTCCAGCCAACCGGAGCAGACCCAGTGGTATATGATAAAATCGCAACCGATAATTCATTTGAGATATAACTATATCCCACTTCATTTTCAAACATAACCGCTTCCATTAAATTAAACGGTGTCTTTTTTGTGCCGGCAGGTATGCCGAAAAAACCTATACCTCCGCGCTCCGTTTGATATTCGCCTTGATATTTAAGTTGTGCGTAAACGTTGGCAAAGAAATATTCATCAGGCGTAACCGGCACTCCATCTATATCTATAGTAACCGAGCCATCAGACGCTCCGGTAACGGCCATATCAGGATTAAGATCTATGCCTTCCATTACTTTCAATATAACGTGTGTCGGTTCGGTAGAAGCTACCACCTCAACTGCTTCACCCGAAATAATCCAGTTTAATTTACTTCTTATGCTGTCTTCAAGGGCCATTCTGTAACCTTCTATTTGAATATCATTCATACCACCCTGGTTCCGTAATATATCCCAGTCAACATTGACCCATACATTAAGCTGGAGAGAAAAACCGTATTCTCCGGGGCGCATTCCGCCTATTAAAAATGTGCCGTCGTCGTTTACTTCTGTATGTCCCCACGAATTTATATTTTCTCCTTCAGCGTCTACCATTAAGTTAACATTGATCTCATACCAATCGGTTGTCCCTTTTAGGCCTATCTCGTTTTCCAATGGCGTAAGAACAGAACCATCCGGTTTCTTCATAAGACCGCTTAGCTTACCACCTTCTATTAACTTTATTTCACCTATATTCTTTGTGACAATACCGGTAGAGGTAATTATATTTTCAAATAAGTCATTTTGCCCGGGCTCCCATTGCACCGCATATCTGTCGGATTTAATCTCCATCTGATAAGTTTTTCCGGCTTCCACATCTATACTAAATGAAAGGTCGCTGCCTGCCGGGACCACTGTAACATTACCGAACGGCTGATATTCATAATTATATTTTACATATAAATCATCTCCCACAACAGGCGCGTCGGGATCCCACGAATTCCACCTGATATAAGAATTTCCGTTATTGTCCCACTCAACCCAATTACTTGGAAAAGGCGCTGTTGGATAACCC
>JAQICQ010000030.1 GCA_027858455.1 Elusimicrobiota bacterium
GATAAGGAATATATAAAAATGAGTAATGTTTTATTTACAAAAAACCATGAATGGTTAAAGATAGACGATGAAAAAGGCACTTTCGGAATTACGGAGTATGCAGCGTTGCAGTTAGGCGATGTAACCTACATCCAGCTTCCGGCTTTAGGCGACGAGGTTTCACAAAATGATTTTATCTGTGAAATTGAATCGGTCAAAGCCGCAAGCGATATCTTTTTGCCGGTATCCGGAAAGATAACAAAAGTTAATGAAAACCTAAACGATTCTCCCGAACTTTTAAATAAAGACCCTTTAGAAAAAGGATGGATAGGGGAGTTAACTGTATCTGATAAAGCCGAGACCGATAATTTGCTTACAGAAAAAGAATACAAAGAATATTTAGAGACACTCTAAAAGACCGACCTTTTGAAATATACACCCCATACTCAAAAAGATATAGATACAATGCTTGATGCCATAGGCATCTCGTCGGCGGAAGCTCTCTTTGATATTATTCCAGGGGATATAAGAGCCCGGAATTTCAATATCGCAGATGGGATAAGTGAAATACAGGCAGAGAAAGAATTAGTTAAGACTGCCTCCTTAAATTCTTCGGGCCTCAGATATTTTGCCGGCGGCGGTTTTTACCGTCACTATGTTCCGGCGGCAGTAGATTTACTTTCTTCAAGAACTGAATTCACAACGGCCTACACCCCTTATCAGGCAGAAGCCTCTCAGGGAACTCTTCAGGCGCTTTATGAATATCAGACATCTATTTGCAGGATAACTTCAAAAGAAGCAGCTAACGCTTCGCTCTATGACGGAGGAACAGCGCTTGCCGAAGCAGTTATTATGGCCTCTGAAATAAACAGAAAAAATAAGATCATAATTGATTCAGCAGTTAATCCTTTATATATAAATATAATAAAAACCTATACAAAACATTTAGATTTAGAAATTACAGAAATACCTTTTAAAAACTACAGAACAGATAAAAAACTTTTAAAAAAATCCCTTACAAAAAAAACAAGTTCGGTAGTGCTTCAGAATCCTAATTTTTTCGGAGCAGTTTCCGATTACGAAGATCTTATAAAAGAAATACACAGCGCCGGGGCGCTGGCGGTGGCTTCGGTCTATCCTCTCTCCCTCGGTATATTAAAAACTCCCGGCCGAATGGGGTTTGACATAGTCACGGGAGAAGGGCAGTCGCTTGGAAATTATCTTAATTTCGGCGGGCCGTATTTAGGGATAATGGCCACTGATAAAAAATATATGCGCAAACTGCCCGGGAGAATAGTCGGCCGTGCTGAAGATAAAGACGGCAAGCGAGGATATCTACTTACGCTCCAGGCAAGAGAGCAGCATATCAGGAGACAGCGCGCGACTTCAAATATATGCACAAACCAGAACCTTATGGCTCTCCGGGCGCAGATATTTTTAAGCCTCCTGGGAAAAGACGGTTACAGCGGACTTGCCGCAAAAAACCATTCCCGGGCAGAAGAGTTAAAAGAAAAACTTAAAAAAATACCGGGTATTGAACTGCCCGATTACGGAGCGACATTTAACGAATTTGTTATTGCCCTTCCTGTGAATGCCTGTAAATTAATTGAAAGTATGCTTGAAAACGGTATCTTTGCGGGGATACCTCTGTCAAAATTTTATAACGGAAATTTTATAACGGAAAAAAATAACGAACTTTTAGTATGCGCTACAGAACTTAACGACAGTGAAGATATAAATGATTATGCCCGGCTTATGACCCGGCTTATGACCCGGCTTATGAAAAAGGAGGTTTCTTCTTAAGATGGAACTTATTTTTGAAAAGTCAGCGGAAAAGTCAGCGGAAAAGTCAGAGGGAAAGTCAGAGGAAAAGGCCTCTGACAGCTTTAGTTTTCATAAATCCGTAAAATCCGGCAAGGCCGCCCGGCCCGTAAAATCTGATAAAAATTTGCTCGGCGAAAAACATCTGAGAAAAACCCCGGCAGAACTTCCTTTACTTGCCGAAGGCACCGTCGTGCGGCATTATACGCGGCTTTCTGAGAAAAACTTCTGTATTGATAAAAATTTTTATCCGCTTGGTTCCTGCACTATGAAATATAATCCGGCTCTAAATGAAAAGATTGCCGCCGATAAAAGATTCCGCGATATGCATCCTATGCTCGGTCTTCTAAAAAGTGGCGCGAAATATGCCGCAGGCTCGCTTAAGATACTCTTTGAACTCCAAAATACTTTATCCGAAATAACCGGCATGGCAGCTACAACTCTACAACCTCTTGCAGGCGCGCACGGCGAATTTTCCGGGTTGCTCATAGCAAAAGCATATCATAAAAATAAAGGAAACAATAAAAATCATATAATTGTACCCGATGAATCCCACGGCACAAACCCGGCCTCGGCCGCCCGGGCTGGCTATAAAGTTGTTACGGTGCCTACGGATAAATCAGGGAGAATGGATATAGAAATATTTAGAAAAAGATTATCGGAAGAAACCGCCGCTGTAATACTTACATCGCCTAACACACTTGGGGTTTTTGACCCGCGCATAAAAGAGATATGCCGTATGGCGCGCGAAAAAGACGCTTTAATGTATTATGACGGCGCAAATATGAACGCTCTCGTCGGCCGGGTAAAACCAAAGGATGCTGGTTTTGATATAGCTCACCTCAACCTCCACAAAACTTTTGGAGCTCCTCACGGAGGCGGCGGGCCCGGAAGCGGGCCTCTCAGCGTCCGGGCAGGCCTGGAAAAGTTCCTGCCCGGCAGGCAGGTAGCAAAAGATACAAACGGCAATTATTGTTTTGCAAAAAAAGCACAAAATTCTATCGGTGAAAGAGGCCCTTTTTACGGTAATTTCAGCGTTCTTTTAAAATCTTATATCTATATAAAACTTTTAGGTATTGACGGACTTAAAGATGTCTCCGAAAAAGCAGTTTTAAACGCAAATTACATAAGGGCAAAACTTAAGGATTACTATGATGTCGCAGGTGACGGATTGTCTATGCACGAATGTGTTTTTTCTCCCAAAAGTTCTTCCAAAAGTTCCTTTGAAAATTCGGTCAAAGATAAAAATATGCGCGGGACGGCAATGGATATTGCAAAATTTTTAATTGATAAGGATATCCATCCTCCGACCGTATATTTCCCGCTTATTGTAAAAGAAGCAATTATGACAGAACCCACAGAGACTGAAAGTTTAAGCACTTTAGATTATTTTATAGATGCTATGATAAAGGCTGCCGATATGCTTAAAAAAGATCCCCATTCTTTAGGTAAATACCCTTTTAAAACAGAGTTAGGCCGCCTTGACGAAGTTGAAGCGGCGCGTAACCCCGATGTCAACTTTTGTCCGAAAAAGTCTTGTCCGGAAAAATCTTCCTCGGAAAAGTCTTATCCGAAAAAATTTTCCCCGAAGAAAATTTATCCTGAAAAATGATTCCCGCCCGCAATTTTTATCCGATAGTGTTTCATTCGGAAAATTCTTATCCGAAAAAATTTTACCCAGAAAAATTCGGTCCTAAAAATGAAAAGATATAAAGTATGGCGGTATTTAGGCAGCGGCCCGGCCGGCGGGAAGTATAATATGGACAGAGACAGAGATCTTTTTCAAAACTTTAATCCTTCAAAAGAGAGACCGGTTTTCAGGATATATTCATGGTCGCCGCCTGCGGTGTCGCTGGGGAAATTTCAAAAGGCGGAAGATGTTTTTGACAGCGTTAACTTTAAGAAAACCGGGATACCGGTGGTTAGACGCTTAACAGGCGGCGGGGCGATATACCACGGTAATGAAATTACTTATTCTATGGTTTTTCCGAGGGAGATGATTAAGGAATATTCCGTAAAAGAATCCTACCGTATAATTTGCGGTTTTCTTATTGGATTTTACCGCAAACTCGGCTATAAAGCTGAATATGCCGCCGTTGAAAAAAACAATAATTCCCGGGGTGAATCAAGCGGTCTCTGTTTTAAAGGACAGGAAAAATACGATATACTTATAGACGGGAAAAAAATAGGAGGCAACGCTCAGAAAAGAACAAGAAAAAAAGTCTTCCAGCACGGCTCTATACCGTTAGATATAGATTACAAACAATCAGCTTTTATTTTCAAAGATAAAACTAATTTAGAAACCCGGACTTTTTATCTTAAAAACCACGATTTTCAACAAACAAGTGAAATTCTTGTAGAATCGTTTAAAGAATATTTTAATTGTTCATTTGCAAAATTTAATTAAAGTTATGAAAAAGAAAAAAATAGATTTAAAATCTCTTTCGCAAACAAGCCGAAAATTAAAAGGTTTAAATACTGTATGCCGTGAAGCGCGCTGTCCTAATATCTCCGAATGCTTTAATAGCGGCCGCGCTACTTTTCTCATACTTGGAAAGATCTGCACAAGAAACTGTAGTTTTTGCAGTGTAGACGGCGGTAAACCCGAAAAACCTGATTCGCGCGAACCCGGAAAAATTGCCGAAGCAGTCAAAAGGCTAAATTTAAAACATGCTGTAATAACAAGCCCCACCCGCGACGATTTAAAAGACGGCGGGGCAGACCATTTTTTAAAGACAGTCAGAGCGATAAAAGAGATTCTCGGAGTGTCTTCCGGAGAGCCTTCCGGAGAGACCACCGGTATATCCGTAGAGCTTTTAATACCGGATTTTCAGCTTAATTTTAAAAGGGGAAACGGAAAGAAAAGAGGGGAAAAAGAAATAAAAAAAATATCTTTAAGCGGAGCTGGTATTGTAGGTCACAATATAGAGACCGTCCGGCGGCTTTACAGCATAAGACCGGAAAGCAGTTATAAAAAATCGCTGGAAGTTTTAAGATTATTGAAGAAATTTAACCCGGAGTTAAAGACTAAATCATCTGTGATGCTCGGCTTGGGCGAAAGAGAAGAAGAGATATTAAACCTGATGAGGGATTTAAGAAAGATAAATGTTGATTTTTTCAGCGCAGGGCAGTATCTGACTCCCGGCAAAGGGTATCACCCTGTAAGCAGATATTTAGAACCTGACGAATTTGATTTCATTAAAAAAGAAGGTTTAAAGATGGGGTTTAAACATATAGAAAGCGGACGATATGTAAGAAGTTCTTACCGTGCCGAAAGATACAAGATTTAAGATATAGAGGAGAAATAATATGGAAGAATACAAATATATTGTAGTAGGATCCGGTCCGGCAGGATACAGCGCGGCGCTTCATCTTGCCGCCGAGCGAAAAAATGTTTCTGAAAATGTTCCTGGAAAAGTTTCTGAAAAAATTCTTTTAATTGAAAAAGATGATAAAAATCTAGGCGGAACCTGCCTTAATAAAGGATGTATTCCGATGAAATCTTATCTGAAAGCCGCGGATATTTATTTAAACTTAAAAAAAGGGCGTGATTACGGAATAGATATATCTTTTAAAAAACCTCATTTTAAAGCAATATTTAACAAATCGCGTGAAAATATAAATGTCATAAAAAAAGGACTTGCATTTATGCTCAAGCAAAGCAGCGTTGAAACTGCTTTCGGCAGAGCGGAATTTTTATCTCAAAATTCCCTGAAAATAATATCCGCCGGCGACAATTCAAGAAAAGTAAAAGGCGAAAAGTTTATTCTTGCTCCGGGTTCAATTCCCGCGGTCCCCTTGTCAATAGACATTGACGGTAAAAAAACCGTGACAAGTGATTATTTTTTTAAAAACAATATTCTCCCGGAATCCATAACTATAGCGGGAGGAGGATATGTAGGCTGTGAGCTGGCTTCTTTTTTAAACGCTATAGGCAAAAACATCACTATAATAGAGATAAAAAACCGCCTTATGCCGACCGAAGACGCAGACACCGGCAGATTTCTCCAAAAAGAGTTTAAGAAAAAAGGAATAACTGTATTAACAAAGACGGAGATAGCAAGCTGTAATCCCAAAGGAGCTTCTTTAGAAATTTTCCTCAAGGGTTCCGAAAAAAAAGGTTCTGAAAAACCTCTATCGGCAGAGCTGCTTGCCGTAACCTGCGGCAGAAAATCTTCCTTGTCGGGGGAATCAGGGGAATCGGGAATGTCAGGGATGTCAGGGAGGTCAGGGGAGTCAGGGAAAAAACTTAATTTAGAAAAAGCCGGAGTTGAGACAGAAAACGGTTTTATTAAGGTAGGGGCTGATTTTAGGACTTCAAATCCGGACATATTTGCCGCAGGTG
>JAQICQ010000052.1 GCA_027858455.1 Elusimicrobiota bacterium
CTATAGAGTAAAAATATATTTTTATATGTCGTATGTTTTTACTGTAAAGTAATATAATAAAAAAATAGGATAAAACAGGAATATAAAATAATGAAAAAAGGAAAGTATGCTACGGTAAAATGCAGTTCATTTAAAGAAATGGAAAGAGCATCCGTGAAATATGATCTTTCTCTTACTGCGGAGCAAAGATTGGACGCCGCTCAGTTGTTAAGAGAACAATATTATTTAATTAAAGGGTTAAAACATACAAAAATGGATAAAAAAAAGACGCAAAAAGGAATTTTAAGAGGAAATATAATATGAATAGAATAATAAAAAAAGTTGGAAAATTAATTATTCCTGTTCCTATTCTTGTATGTAAAGCTGCCAAGCCTTTATTGTTTGGGATAGTGCTGAGTTTGATTTTAATTATGGCATTTTCTCAGAAAGTAAAAGCTGTTAACCTATTACCTTCCACAACGGGACAGTGGCATTTTGGTTTTGAAGCCGACGGAGCAACGCTGGATGATCCTTTCTGCTGGGAAGAACTCGGAGCGACCGGGTCAATTGATAATAACGGTTTTGGTACCCCCCATGAAGGTAGTCGGGTTTGTCGTTTTGATGATCCGAGCACTACATATTCCGGCAGACAGATTCTTTCTTCGACTGTAACTGTAACTGCTGGAACTGAATACAGGATAGGTGCGTGGTATTATGTTGTCGATGAGGCGCCAGGAGGGAAGATCGACGAAACAGATGTGCGACTTATGATTGAGTGGTATGATAATAGTGACACATCTCTTGGTACTGACGGATTTACAATTGCGCAGAATTTATCGGCTTTTGATACATGGGAGAAACTTGTATCAACCGAAACCGCCCCTGCCGGAGCAGTTAAAGCCAGATTGCAAATAGATTGTCAGGAAAGTGCTACTAATGATAACGATGTTTACACTGACGATGCTGAAATTGTTGAAGTTATTGAGGTAAATACCGCGCCCGCAATTCCTGATTTAGCGACCTCGGAAACCGGTCAATTTGAAGATGACGGGACAACTACTATATCAGTAGGCGGTGAGTCTTCAAGCACGACAGTTGTCTTGAAAGGTCTAATATCCGACTCGGATGACGATACTGTTAAACTTGAGATAGAGATAAGAGATGAAAGTACAGCTTTTTCGGATTCGGCTACTCATTCGGGCTCTCTGACAGCTTCAGGTTCCACCCAGGCGATAACAGTTTCGGGTTTGACTCAGGGAACTACTTATCACTGGCAGGCAAGAACGGTAGATTCAAACACCGCAGGTTCTACCTGGACGGTATATAATGGTTCTGACGGCGACCATTTTTATATATTTACAACCCCCCCGGACACAACACCGCCGTCGGATCCGACAGGCCTTGCTGTAACTGACCCTGTAACCGATGGAAATCTAAATATAAGCTGGACTGCGAATGTGGAGAGTGACCTTGATAAATATTGGCTTTACCGTTCTGTCACAAGCGGAGTTCTTTCAAGCAAGGTGGTGATAGCCACTGTTACCGCTCCGACGGTGACTTATGCTGATACAGGGCTGGCCAATAACACAACTTATTATTATCAGGTTACGGCTCTTGATACCTCAGGCAATGAATCCGGAGGCGCAACAGAGGACTCGGGTTTTCCTACAGCGCCTGTAGGTAATTCATGGGGAGATATTGTTATTACGGAAGCCTTAGCCGATACTAATGATGCTACCGGTGTTCCTTTAGCAGACGAAGATAATGATGAGTTTATTGAATTATATAATAGAAGCGGGGGAGCAATAGATGTTGAGGGTTGGCTTTTTGATGATGGAGATTTAGACAATGATCTTATAGCAGCGTGGAATATGACAACCCACGGTTATTTGACTGATGTGGATGTTACTACAAATACAACTGTTATTCCAAGTGGATACTACGCAGTAATATTAGATTCCGAATATAATTTATTAAATCAGCCCTATGATTTTCCGGCAAATACTATTGTTTTAACTTGCAGTGTTGATTCAAATTTAGGAGGGACGGAACTGTTAGAGAGTGAACTCCCTTTTTTAATACTGAAGGATGATGTTGGCGTGATGATATCTTCATGGAGTTTATGCGCAGAAACTTCGCAGGCTCCGGGCGCTTCTGTAGAAATGGCGAATTATGCAACGCATAATACTGCTGGGAATTGGGCGGAGTGCTCTGATGATACTCAAAATGGTGCAGGTAGTGGGCACATGTCAACTCCTGGGGGGACGAACAGTAATTATACAGGGGGAGAAATTAGTGGTAACACCGCTCCTAACGTTCCGGATTTGAGTCAGACCACGGAAACCGGTCAATTTGAAGATGACGGTACAACTCAGCTTGCTGTCGGTACAGAGGCTTCAAGTACTACAGTTGTATTGAAAGGTCTGATATCCGACCCGGATGACGATACTGTAAAACTTGAGATAGAGATCAGAGAAAAAGGGACGGCATTCTCTGATACAGCGACAGATTCCGGTTCTCTTGTAGCATCGGGTTCAACGCAGGCAATAACGGTAGCCGGACTCACCCAGGGAACTACTTATCACTGGCAGGCAAGAACGGTAGATTCAAACGACGCAGGTTCTGCCTGGACGATATATAATGGTTCGGACGGCGACCATTTTTATATATTTACGTCACCGGCAAATGACCCTCCGTCTGCGACTATTGATACTGTTGACGGCACTTCCGATGCCGGGCTATCGGGGACATGGCACAGTAGAAATTCCACTGTTACCTATACTCTCACGGATTCAGAAAGTGATACTGTTTCAATAACAGTTGAATATTCGAAGGATAATTCCACCTGGTTCTCGGCAGCAGAAGCCGGGGGTGACGGCACATCGGGGCTTACTTCTTCTTCCGGCGGGATATCCCATGAATTTATATGGGCTTCTGCAACCGACCTGGGTTCAACTGCGGACGGCACTGTATATATAAAAATTACACCCGATGACGGTTCTGCCGGGACTGCGGATACTTCAACGGATTTTGGAATAGATAATGAAATACCGCCGACCGCCGCAATACCGGACGACGGAGTCGCGGCAGAAAGCGGAACTTCATGGACAAACAGTCCTTCAGTTACTATGTACTGGGATGGCACAATCTCGTCAACCGCCGCGGCCGACGGCAGCGGGCAGGGAATCCAAAATTACGATTACAAATGGGATTCGGATTCATACGCTACTACTACAAATACTTCTTCGGGCCCGGTAACTCTTGCCGACGGTTCCCATACATTTTATGTTATAACAAGAGATGATCAGGATAACGAAACCGCAGCTCAATCCCATACTGTTCAGGTGGATATAACGGCGCCTGGAGCGATCGCTGATTTAACCGCAACTGATTCTTCCGGCTCCCTGGGAGTAGATTTAAGCTGGTCGGCTGCTTCGTATTCGGACGCCGGGATTGATCATTATAATATATACCGCGATACAAATTCTATAGATAATAATGGAGAGAGAGACGCCCTTTCTCCTATAGGTACAGAAAGCGCAACTTCCTACTCGGACTCTTCGGTTACTGCTGGAACTACCTATTATTATGTGGTTTGCGCTATAGATTATGCAGTAAATGAAGCAAGTATATCAAATAATCCTTCCGTTGTCCCTTCTTCACCCGAACCGGTATTGTCTGCTACGGGCTATCATTTTGAGGTTTTATTTACTACCGGAAATGATG
>JAQICQ010000182.1 GCA_027858455.1 Elusimicrobiota bacterium
CCTGCAAAGAAATTTGTTATATCGTTTCAGCATTTCATACAGCCCGGGCAAGAGATATTTAACCGAAGCTGAAACGTCGAGATAAAGATGAACCTTACTTCTGTTTCCAGATTCTTTAAAATACAAAGGCCAAATATTCTGCGACAAGCACAGAAGATCTTTTTTATGTAATTTTAAGGTTTTAGGAACTATTGTATTGTAATAATAATGGTTGTTTGTGGTTGTACTGCCGGCCGCATATTTAAAGATTTGATTTAAACTGACCGAACAGGAAGGTATTTTATTGCTTTTATCAACTATTTGTTCCGATATGTGCTCCGAAAATTTATTCTCTCCGCCTATCCTCGCTTTTACACCGTCTATAATTGTTTTTGAATACGGTATTTTTTCTAACCTATCACCATGAGTACCTAAAAAAATCACATCTGTATTCCATGATATACGTTGATTAAAGAAAATTATTAAATCATCCAGTGTGATTCCTATATCTTGATCTGTCCACAAAAGATTATAGATTCTTATTTCCCCTTCTCCCTTTGGATTTGACCCCGGCCGCAGAAACTGCTCAGGGAATCGGTCGGCAGAGTAAAAATCACTGAAAATTTTAGTTAGACGCGGATCCAAACGATGGATCGTGCTGTTAATGATTGCATCCATCCCAAGGTTGACTACGGGCTTAATTATTTTAAATCTGGTGAAATCCCTATAAAACCCGTGAAAAATCTCGTGCAATAACACCCCTGCGAATTTATACGGATAATCACATACTTTAAAAAACTCGGGACTGAACTTTATACTGTATCCATTTTTCCCTTTGCTTATATGAGCTGTTTTGGCCTCATCATCTAATTTGACTTCGGATAGACTTAAAATTTCCGCCAGGACCGGACTTATATCCAATAGATCAAATATCGTTATAGCCTGGTTTAAAAGATAATTTAACCGTTTATTTTTTGCTGTATTCATCGTAAATTTGTTTCAGCCTTTTTCTCCCGTCTAATAAAAATTGACGGACTTTTTTATCTATTTGTCGGCACTGGGCATCATTGTTTCCCAGTTTCCCACCGAGGGTATTAGCTATATAGTCTATTTTCATCTCTAAATTTTTATTGCCCGGTGTGATAAATATTTTTAAGTCATCCATATCTTTGATTTTTTTGTTTTTAACCAAAAAATATTCATATAGCTTATTCTTCAGACCCTTTAATATTTCTACTCTAATAACCTCTGAAAGAGGTGAACTCTTAATCAGGCAAAACGGTGCCAGCAGTAACGGGACTAAAATACTTTCTATTTTATCGCTTGCATCTAATAAATGATTCAGCACCTTTCTCTTTTCAAAAATTGACAGCTCGCCTTTTATAAGGAATTCTATTTTCTCTATAGAGTCGCTCCGGTATAATTTCATTACAAAACTGTTTTTTATAGCTGATTTTGTTAGGCTATGAGCAGCCTCAAATTGCACCTCCCCTATAGACTGCTCACTTCCGCCTATATCCCAGGGTATGGAATATTTTATTGCCTGACGCATAATTTCAGTTATATTTTCCACATCCCGCCCGGTTTTAGTTTTTAGTACCGACAGGTAGCTCAAAGAATTTCTGTATATCATCTTCATCCTTCTTCCGTCTAATTCGTAACCGTTTTCGTTGCTTAACACCCTCTGCAAATTTATTAGATAACATTTAATGAATTCACCGTATTCTTTTTCTATTCGGCCGTATTTTGTAGCAGCCCTGCGTAAAAATTTTTGGAGAACGTTTGTTCCGGATTGAACGTCTTTGTCGGTTTGTGCTTCCTTCCAGTAAGACAGACCGGGAGCATTTACTGCGTTTTTCAAATCAAGAAGTTTATTAAGATCTTCATCCTTCATATCCGAAGCGCAAGGCACAGGTATAAAAAACGAGAATTTACCGGTAAACGCCGGATCAAGCGGCTCTGTGGCGAAATATTGGGAGCCTTGATTCATAGCCGCCCAGACAAAGACTAACTCTTCAAGAGGTTGTCCCATCAACTGACGGGGCAAATTTAATAGCTCAATCAATTGATTCTGTAAATTCAGATGACTGCGATTAACTTCATCAATCATTAAAAATTTACGGTCTGTTAAAGGCGAATTGACATACTCTAACTTGCCTTCGGATAGACTCCGGGGATTGTAAAATCCTATTAAATCGGAAATTTGAGCTGTGCAAGCGTTAATTATCGTAAATTTTATATCCATTGCTTTTGCAATCCGGCTTACCGCAAAATTTTTGCCGCTGCCTTTTTCTCCTACAAGCAACAAATTACCGCCCGTTAAAAGCGCCGCCAACAGATAATCTTCAACAGGCTCCCAACCGTATATATTCAACCGATGAAATATTTTATCAATCATTTTTTCCTTCTTCTTTATTTTTTTGTTCCTTAACTCTTGCCGGTAATTTTTCCCCGCCCAGCAAGCATGATTTTTTCTCAACGTTTTTTTTCATATCTAAGTTATAAGGAAAAAAGAAATATTCACACCTCCACCACTCATCTTTACGGTTTTTTGTCATAACCATTTTATTTGCTCGTCCGCACAGGCGAATGCTCCCACATGTTGATTTTGCTCGCTACCAACTGAACAATACAGTAATTGTTCTCCTTATGTTTTTTATTAAATCCTTGCCAGTTGAACGTTTCGAGCTGACCTTTAACCATAACTTCCATTCCCTGAGTCAGAAAACGATGAAACTTTTGAGCATACGTTCCGTAAATCTGTACCGGCATGGAATAAGATTTTTTTACGAGAGTTTCTCCGGAGAAAAAATCGTTCTCCACCTTTACCCATATAGTTATACAGTATGCGCCCGAACATGTTTTTTTAAACCCTGACTTTTTATCTACTTCACCGATTATCTGAAAATTACTGTACATAACTTACCTCCTTTTTTTCCTGCCGCCTTCTTCTATTTAATAATACTACAACGGTAACTGCGAATTTTCCCACGGAATGTTTAATTTTTATTATTATAATGTCTTTTAACTAACTTTACGGCAGCTTTTATAATTCGCTGGATGGTACTGGATGAACTGTTAAGTTTTTCAGCTATTTCATTTAATTTGAATCCCTGACAGTGGAGTTTTATAATCCGAGCCGCTAATGGATGCAGTTCTTTATCACCAGATTTTTCTTCTAATAAACCAATTATATCGCTCTTCAAAAGAGATTGTTTCCATTCTTCTGCATAAATCTCATCCGCCAAAACATCTTCTAAGTGAACCGTATTCCCACCATCGTATGTCGCAACAGTTTCGGATAATGATATAATTTTACCGGTTGCTAATTTTTTTAATTCTTTATCATTTTCTTTTTTATATTCTTCCTGAAGTTCCTTATATCTTCTATAATCTCGTTTGTTCTCCCTAAAACTTTTATACGTATGCTGAGCGAACAGGAGCTCGACTTCGTAGGCTATCTTTACCCGACAATATTTTAAGAATTTTGTGCTATATCCTTTTCTTCCGGTTTTTCTTTATTTTTTCTTTTCGGCAGTTTCTTCGACCCCAGGAGACAGGACTTTGATTTTGAAAGTTCTATTGCCTGCCCAATCGGGGGCAACGGAAAAATAAAATTCTGGCAAAGATATTGGAAAACCTTACCCTTAGTTCTTGCCATATCTTTTCCTTATGCTGTTAACTTCGAAATTCATCCTTTTAAGATATCTACCCTGCCTATGCGGCCGTGAAATTTGATTTTTGTAGCGCATAAACAGAGCGCTTTAAAAGATCTATATCCTTTATGTGTCTTATAATGCCAACGAGCGATCTCAATACGGCCGGCGATGGTGACGGACATTCCTTTTTCAAGAAACTTAACCCATTGTTTATACTTTTCCTTCAATTTCACAGGTATTACCCGGATTTTAGTTTCAATATGTTGGGGCATTACCACATCCTCCCGGATTATCACCATCACAACTCCGTATTTGCTCCCCTTGAGCGAACCTTTTATTATCGGTTTTTTTGCAAGTTGTCCGGTAATCTCGAATTGTGCCCTGTCCATAATCATTTCTTTTGAAATCTTTTTAAATCGTATCTAATTTTTTTCTTCTGACTTTTAAGAGCCAGGAGTGCCTTTGACTTTTTGACAATCAGATATTTAATTATCTGATTAAGAATCCCTTCAATCTGAGTCCGGCCGGAAAAACTAATATAATAGACATCCAAGTTTTTCCATTTATCCGAGTCCTTTTTGACCTTGTGAAACGTTAAATCCAATCCGGTTATTTCTATAAACCGCTGCAACAGTTTTTTGTTGCTATTATATAGAGCGCAGCTCCAGTACCCGCCAGACCTCTTAAAAATAGAACCGTCTGTATCAATTACTAACACTTCTCAGCTTCTGTAAACTTCCTCACTTAACCTCCTTTGGGGGCAGAAACGCCATCGGTCTCCGCCCCCGTTTTCCCTGCCTCTGTTATTTACTACTACAATGCTTTTTGAAATATTTCCCAAAAAAAATTAATTTTCAGGCGTCATTCCAAATTTTTTTCTTATAAATTCACGGGCCTCATTTTCGATTCTCGCGACAGAAGATTTGCTGATATTGATTTCCCGCGCTGTCTCTTCCAGAGTCAGTTTCCCGACGCTCCTATACTCGCCTACTCCGGCTCGGCACTGAAGCACCTGGCTTGCCATCGGATGTATACCTTTGCCGGAAGCTTTCTCTAACGCTTTAATTATCTCATCAGTAAAAAGAGATGCTTCACTATTTTCTTCGGTTGAATCCGGCAGGATATCTTCATATGTTTTTTGATTTCCGTCTCCAAAAACCTTAACAGTTTCCGATAGAGATACCTGTCTGCGAGAATGTTTTTTGAGTTTTCCAGTTTTCATATATAGCTCTTTAGCAGCTTTTTGCTGCCGATAGGATTCTTTATTCTCGCTATATGTCTTGTTCTGATGAAAGGCGAGGTAGGCCGTGATCTCATAATTTATTTTACGTCGGGCATAATCGCAAAAATCCGTTTTATATTCCTGCTGGTAATCCCTGGCCGCTTTGCACAGACCTTTATTTCCCGCGCTAACCAATTCCATGTGTTCTATACCCATATGAACAGCAGCATAATAATAACGGCTCATTTCCTGGCATACTAAATAAAGGGCGCCTTCCATAGCTTCCTTTAAACTTTTTTGTTTGATCTTCTGCTTTATTTCTTTTTCCGTTAACTTCAATCCATTGACTTTGGAACAATAATTTTTAAATTCCATAAAAAACCTCCGGAATAATAAAAAAAGACCCGGCTGATAGATTAATTTCTATACAACCGGGCCTTTTGCCTATACCTCTGGTCCTGAACGTTAATTTTTAAATAACAGACTCAATATTTAATTTTTATGATTTTTAAATCGGGAAGAATTCCCTGTTTGATTTATTTAGGTAGGTTTTTTATAGGTTACACAGAAAGGATTAAACGGGGATGGTCCCCTCACGGAAAGGGCTAATCAGACCTGAATTACCTTTAAACCCCTCGCGGAAAGGGCTAATCAGACCTGGCTCACCTTTACCCCCTCGCGAAAAGGGCTAATCAGACCTGAATTACCTTTAAATCCCTCGCGAAAAGGGCTAATCAGACCTGAATTACCTTTGGCCACCCAGAGGGAAGCCGCTAATCAGACCATATGCAGGATTTTCTTTAGTTTTGATATATTAAAAGAAGGATGAGCACCTTTTAAAGCAATGATAATACGAAAAAAAGCTTTGGCAAAGCTAACATTAAAAAATTAGTTGTAGAGCCGATTTGAAAATGGTCCGGAATGGATTCCTATTATGGGAGCGTTTAGGCGGTTAGAAACAAAGGAGTTTGCCGGGCTGGCGGAGTTTGCTTATATTAGGTAGTTTCCTTGTTATGCATATTCCACCCCCCCAATGTTTTCAACGAACCAATCATTGAATCCATCTCG
Organism: Elusimicrobiota bacterium; assembly: GCA_027858455.1. GTDB lineage: Bacteria > CG03 > SLGR01 > SLGR01 > JAGXOG01 > JAGXOG01. Next base: position 5,929 of record JAQICQ010000182.1, read on the forward strand.
GCCCGCAATAGGGTATTCAACTTCTTTTGCCCATAGGAAAGTTCGAAAATCGTACCATAAAGAAAGGTGATGGTAAATAAAAAATTTTGGCTTAAACTATGGAAAAAAGTCCGGCGGTACCTATGGAATTTTGTTTGACTTTGAGGATTTCCGGATTGCAACAGGTAGAAATTCACAGATATTGATATCTTTATTATGGTGATTAAGAAAAGATGTCCAGGGTTGTTTTGCTTCTAACTGCAAGAAATAATAATTAGAAGGGTTAAAAATGGCTTGTAAAAATCATATTGAAATATGCTTATTATTGATTTATTTGGTGGGCTTGCTATGGACCTGTCATCCTTGTAGAGGATCGAACATACGCTAATGCCTGGATAGTGCCTGCACTGCTTCAAAGGAATCTACAAAGCCGTAAATTTTTACAGGCCTCTTATTTACATTTGAGAGAACAGGGTTTTAAAAATATCCATTATTTGGAAGGTGAATCTCTTATAGGGGATGACGGAGAAGCTACGGTGGATGGAACACATCCAACAGACTTAGGTTTTATGCGCATTGCTAACAGCATGATTACTGCAATCCACACAGCAAAGCTGGTATAGAATTTTCCTTTCGACAAAACTATGGACGCCTTACATCAATTAAATAAAATCAGGA
>JAQICQ010000195.1 GCA_027858455.1 Elusimicrobiota bacterium
ATATTAAAGGCAAGATAGATAAACTTTTCACCTCTCCTGTTGTTGACTTGGAATATAAATACAGGGAGTTCCCCGGCAGGATTGAAAATGGAGAATTTTTAATCAATGGGAATCCGTCACTTGCCGGTAAAATCCGGACAAAAAACAACAGATTAAATATAGGCATTCATCTTGATTTGACAGAAAGCAGTATAAGTTACAAAGATATATATAAAAAAAGCCTCTCTGAAAAGTTAACACTGCAGGGCGGATTATTTTACAATAAAGGCAACATTGATATCAGTTGGTATCTATTAGAACTTCCCGGAGCATCTTTGTCAGGTACCGGGTCAATCTTAAATACCGGCGAGACCATAATTAATATAATCGGTGAAGAAATAGATCTAAACAAGTTAAGAAATAATTTTTCATTTATTAAAAAATATGTAACCGGCGGAACTATGAATACGAGAAGCACTTTTAATTATTCCGGTGATGGTCCCGATATGGATATTTACTTTGATGTAGACAATATGAGCATTATGAATTTTCCGGGATTAACAAAATTGTATGAAAAACTGGCAGATAAGACAAAAAAAAGATTTGATATTAATAATACAACCGCTAAGTTAAAACTTACAAAAGAAAAACTTCAGCTTGATAATATTGAACTGACAGGAGATGATCTTGAAGGCACCGGCAAAGGATATTATATATGGGGGGAAGAAGTTAACTTTGTGTTCTATCCACGCATAGAGGACAGAAAAATAGGGCTCAGAGTATACGGAAGCACCGATAATATTAAAGTTGGTTTGAAATAGTTTTTCATTAAAGTATAATAATCAGCGGAGAGGTGCGAGAGCGGTCGAATCGGCCCGCCTGGAAAGCGAGTGACTCTTTTTAGGGTCCGTGGGTTCGAATCCCACCCTCTCCGCCATTTTCAAATAATGGATTCGAAGGAATGTTTTCGCATGCATAAGCATGAAAAGCAAGCGTCAGAAAATATTCCCGGCTTTTAAGGCGCCGATAGGCGGCTGAAAAGGAATCCCACCCTCTCCGCCATTTTTCTCACCTCGCACTTTCTGAAAATCCGGCAATTCATTAGGTATAATAATTCTAAAGTTTTTCCCCTGCGGATTAGGGCTGCCAACTTTGCCTATTTTTCTTTAATCATGACAAGGACCATCTTGAATTTTTCTCTCGCATATACCGAATGAGGTTCGTTGGCCGGCATAATAATGACCGCCGGCGCTTCTACAAGAAACTCCTCATCATTAATTTTTATCTCGGCAGTTCCGTCAACGACCTGCAGCAGCGCGTCATAAGGAGCGGAATGCGTGCTTAATTTTTCTCCCTCGTCAAAAGCAAATACTGTAACGGTCCCGGCGCCTTTTTTTATTATGGTCCTGCTTACAACCGACCCCTCCTGGTAATCTACAAGGTCTCTGTAACTAAAGATTTCTGATACTAATTTTTTTTCATTCATATTATATTCCTTTAAGGTCCTTTCGGATCCTTTTCCGTATATCTATATTTTCAGCCCATTGCTTACATAGAATTCCATATCCCCATTTTAACAAAATTTAATTTCGTATCAAATAGAAGAGAACTTGCAGGCGGCTCTCCTTGAGCTTTACTCAAAAAACCGACAGCCCGATGAGGAAGGCAGCATCTCCGCCGGGTAAAAATAATAAGTTGGTTAAAAGTTACAGTAGCCAGAGGGAAAAGTACTCTTCTTTCCTCCCGATGCCTGTCGGGGGAGTTTCATGAAACAAAAATGGAGGTAAACTATGCCGCAGCCATAGAATTAAGGGGTCTTGTTTGCGGCAGTTGCTCTTACATCCCCAAGTAAAATTATTACTTAATTTAAACGGCATATATATATTTGGGTTGACATTGCATTTCTTAAAAAATATGATTATAAGATAGCAAGGATAAGGAGACACCATGTGTATAGAGGAAAAAATTTCGTATAACGTAGACGATAAAAAGAATTTTGTAATACAAAACTATAACTGCTCAAAATCATTTGCAAGTTTCTTTCCCGGTATAGCCGGGAGGATGGGTGCGCCGCTTTGGACTTACTATGTAAACCGCGGACAAGGGGTCTGCAGTATGGGGGTTAAGAATAAAGACCACCAGATTATGGAGTTTTTATCTTTTAATAAAGCAGTTCAGATGATAGAGTCTCAGGGGTTCAGGACTTTCCTGAAAAAAGACGGAGGTTCGCTGTGGGAACCGTTTAAAAAATCCGGTTCATCCGAAAGGCAGAAGATGTTTGTCACATCGGATAAATTAACTATTGAAGATACTGACAAAGAAGGTGAGATAACCGTCCGGGTGGAGTATTTTCAGCTTCCCGGCGAAAAGATCCCGGCGCTTGTAAGAAAAGTAGATATAAAAAATATATCCGGCCGCAAGTTAAATGTTGATATAGTTGACGGCCTGGCAAGAATCCTTCCTTACGGCACAGACCGGCAGGCTGTAAATGTTATACCGCGTCATATAGAAGGGCTGATGCAGGTTTATGATTATAAAGGCATACCTTTATACCGTTTAAAGATAAATCCGGAAGATAAACCTGAGATAGAACGGCTCGAAGGCAATAATTTTTATTTTACATTTGATGTCTCAACCGGTGAAATTTTGCGGGATAAATATTTAGTAGACCCATACACCGTATTTAAAAATTCTAAAAATTACGATTACCCGTATAACTTTAAAGAAAAAACTTCCGAAGAAATTATCTCTTCCAAACAGATACGTAAAAATAAGACTCCTTCGGCTTTCACCGCACTTTCTAAAGAAATTAAATCCGGAGAGAGTTTAAAATTCTATTCGGTTACGGGGTATGCCGCATCAGAGAAACTTCTTGAGGATTTTACCGGCCGGGCCGAATCGGAAGAGTATTTCATCAGGAAAGAGGAAGAAATAGGGGAAATTATAGGCAAGATTAAAAACAATATTCTTACAGTATCGCAAAATGATAAATTTAACGAGTATGCCGGGCAGACCTTTATGGATAATGTACTTCGGGGAGGGATGCCGGTAGTGTTTGATACCGCCGGAGGAAAAGAAACTTTTTACCTTTATTCCAGGCAGAACGGCGATCTGGAGAGGGACTATCATGATTTTGTAATAGAACCGACTTACTATTCTCAGGGTAACGGCCATTACAGATGCATAATTCAAAACAGGCGCATGGATAATTTCTTTGTCCCGGAGATAAAAGATGCAAATATTAAATTTTTCTTAAATGCAATGCAGACAGACGGTTATAATCCGATAGAGGTACGAAGCACCACCTATACAATAACCGACATTAAGGGTTTTAAAAAATGGATAGGTAAAAATATAAATGATAATAATAAGGAAATCCGCAAAGAGTTAGAGGCGCTGACTTTGGGAGAGTTTATGCCCGGTGAAATAGCAATGCTGTTAGAGAGCGACAAATTAATGCGCGAGGTGTTGTCTTTCAGCACGCAGAATGTAAATATAGACCTTCATTCCCGGCTCGGATACTGGATAGACCACTGGAGTTATAATCTTGATTTAATAGAGGCCTATTTAGGTATTTATCCTGATAAACTTGAAGAACTTTTATTTAATGAGGCATACACTTTTTATGATAATCCCGACCGCCTTTTGCCCCGCGAAGAAAAATATATACTTAAAGACGGCAAAGTGCGCCAGTACGATTCAATATACAGGGATGAGAAGAGAAAAGAAGATATAAGCTTACGGGAAACCGCTCCTAAAATTGTACGGACAAAGTACGGCGCAGGTAAAATATATAAAACAAATTTAATTGTTAAACTTCTTACGCTTACGGGAAACCGCATCGCAGCGCTTGACGCGCAAAACAGAGGTTACGAAATGGACGCAAATAAACCCGGTTGGAATGATTCTATAAACGGTTTGCCGGGGATACTTGGTTCTTCGCTCTGTCATACATTTGAACTTACGAGATATTGTAGGTTTTTAAAGGAGAAACTTTCTGACTTCGGTTCTAAAGAGATAGATGTTTTTTCCGAGCTGAAAGAATTTATGGATAAACTGTCCCCCCTCATGAAAGAGCGTTTCCGAAAAGAAATGTCCCTAAAAGAAGACAAGAAATACAGGTTTAAATTCTGGGACGAGAGCCATACCGCAAAAGAAGAGTACCGCAAAAAAACAGTTGAAGGTGTGTCGGGGAAGGAAAAAAAGGTCAGGATAAAAGATATAGTTGACTTTCTAAGCGCAGCCGAAGAACTCCTTACAAGTGTCGTTTCAGAAAAGAATTCAGACAGGGTCTTTAACAAAGAGGGAATTCCGTACACTTATTTTATAAATGACGCAGCTGCCTGGGATGAGACGGGAAAGAAAGATTCCAATGGGAACAAACTTGTCCGGGTTAAAGAGTTCAATCAGCGCCCGGTTACTCCTTTTCTTGAAGGCCCGACCAGATTTTTAAGGGTTTATCCGGAAAGGGCTAAAGAGATTTACGATAATATACGTTCGAGCCGGCTCTTTGACCCTAAACTTAAATCTTACCGCAACAACGAAACCCTTGAAGACGAAACATTTGAGATAGGAAGAATTAAGGCCTGGGGCAGGGGCTGGATAGAGAATGAATCCCTCTATACTCATATGCTTTTCAAATATATGCTTGCTGTTTTAAAGAGTGGCCTCTATGAAGAGTTTTTTAGCGATATTAAAAATTTTCTTATGCCTTTCCTGGACCCGAAAGTTTACGGACGGAGCATATTTGAGAATGTCTCATTTATAGTTTCCTCTGCTTTTGAAGATGAAAAGATGCATGGGCAGGGCCTTCAGGCCCGCCTCAGCGGCTCAACCTGCGAATTTATAAATATGTGGGCCATAATGACTTCCGGGGAAAATCCATTTATAACCGATGAAACCGGCAAGTTAAAATTAATGTTTACCCCAAAACTTCCCGGCGAATTTTTTACTTCTGAGCCGAAAACAGCCGAGTTTTATAAACCGGAAAGAAGAGGTATTGAGAAAATTGAAGTTCCGGCCGGCACTTTTGCCTTTAAGTTTTTAAACTCTGCTTTTGTTGTATATCACAATCCCGGCAGAAAAAACACCTACGGCGCTGATGCTGTTTCGGTAAAAAGTTACAAACTTGTTTTTAACGACGGTACTCAAAAAGAGATAAAGTCCGCCGCCATAGATACCGCAGATGCTGCGGCGGTAAGAAATAAAAAGGTGCGCCGTATAGATGCATTTCTTAAATAAGTTATGACCTCCTGGTTCCCATATGTTGTCGCGGCAACTGTTGCATACGGTTTTGTAAATTTTATATACAAAATCAGCGCGCATTACGGATATTCAAGTTTAAGAATTCTTAATTTCCAGGCGCTGACCATATCGGTAATATCCGGTGTAGTAATAATTTTTAAATCTCCGGGACTTAATAACTTAAACTATCTCTTAATCCTGGCGGCGGTTAATTCTCTTTTTTTTGCGGTCGGGACCACCCTTAAAATAACTTCCTTAAAATTTATTCCGGTTAACGTGGCAATGCCTATGGGGAAATTAAAAACGGTTTTTGTAATGGGAATAGGACTCATCTTTTTTTCCGACCGTCCGTCTTTTAACCAGGCGGTGGGAATGGTTCTGGCTCTGGCTACGGTATTTATGCTGGCCCGGCCTTCCGGTAAAAAGATGACTGCCGAGCAAAAAAATGTTCATCTGAAAGGAATTTTTCTGATACTTTCTGCCGCGGCGGCTATTGCAATATCTATTACCGCCGGAAAGATAGCCTCGGGTAAAGTAGATAAAATGACTTATATATGGCTCTCCTATACACTTGTGTTTATCTATACTTATTTAACCAAAAGATTTATTGTGAATTCCGGAACTGTATTTAAGGGTGCCGACAAGCGGTTGATAACATTAGGAGTTGTGGTAGGGGTATTAAATCTTGCCGGATATTACCTCATTCTTAAAGCATGGGAATACGGGCCGCTTTCTCTGGTTCAGGGAATATTTTCTCTCTCCATGGTAATAACCATAATTCTTGCCGCTATTATATATAAAGAAAAGTTAACTCCAATCAAAATTATTGCTGTCATAAGCGCGATTACGGCAGCCCTATTTATTAAAGGCTGTTAACTTATTTATAAAATCCGCCGTCAAGTTAGCGCATACTAAAAAGTATGCGTAACTTCCAGAGGATGCGCCCACAGCCCTTTGGCAGACACAAAAAGTTCACAGGAAAAGGAAATTCCTATAGTATAGATTTAGTTAGGTGCCGTAATAAAGCGCAGTTATAGTTTTGATTTCTGTAATATTATAACTACTTAAACTTGCATAAAAGTTTTTAATGTGATAGTATGGCTTATGTTGAGATGTGGCAATTTTATTGCCACTTTTTTTTTAATATGAGCATAACTAAAGAATTAACCGATATAGTAAGTGAAGTAGTCCGCAAAAACGGATACGAGTTTGTGGAACTTAAATACGGCAAAAGGGGCCGCAAATGGTTTCTTCAGGTATTTGCCGATAAAGAAAAAGGTATAGCTCTTCAGGATTGCAGGCTTATTTCGGAGAAACTTGGTTACGAGCTGGACAGGCATGAGGATCTCTTAAAGCATGCTTACAGCCTTGAGGTTTCTTCGCCGGGATTAGACCGGCCGTTAAAAAATATATCGGATTTTAAAAGATATATAGGAAAAAATATAAATATCCGGCTTTTTAATCCGGTAAACGATAATCGGGAATGGGCCGGCAAAATCATTAAATCGGAAGACAGGAAAGTTTTTATAGTAAATAACAAAGGAGAAAACCAGTCGTTTGATATAGAAAATAAAGCATCAGCTAAACTGGAATTAAATATAAATGAAATCTAATTTAAACCCAATGTTGGAATTAATAGAGAAGGAAAAGGGGATTCCAAGAAAAGAACTTATATCATTGTTGGAAAGCGCGATGACTTCGGCTTTCAGTAAACATGCCAAGGGCCTGACTTATACCGCAAAGATTGACCCTCAGTCGGGAGAGATGCAGGTCTTTGTTCTGAAAGAAGTGGCTTCAGAAGTAACCGACCCCTCTAACCAGATATTAAAAGCCGAGGCGTTAGAGCTTGACCCGTCCGCGGAGATAGGCCTGCCGGTGGAGGTAGAAGTTCCTGCCAATAAATTCGGAAGGATTGCCGCCCAGACAGCAAAACAGATTATAGTTCAGAAAATCAAAGAAAACGAGAGGGAGAGCCTTTACAATAAATATAAAAATAGGGCAGGGGAAATGGCCTCGGTTAAATTATACAGATTTGTTAACAAAGCGGCAATCGTAGAAATAGGCGATACCGAAGCAATCCTTCCCGACAGAGAACAAATTTCCCATGAGAAATTAAGAAGGGGAAGCTCTTTTAGGGTATTTATAGTTGAAGTTACCCGGGGCAACAAAGGCCCACGCATATTAGTTTCCAGAACGCATCCCGGGCTGGTTGAAGGCCTCTTTAGAACGGAAGTCCCCGAAGTAGAAGAAGGGATAGTTAAAGTAGTTAAGATTGTCCGGGACCCCGGAGTACGCTGCAAGGTGGCGGTAAGCAGCTCCAATCCCCGTGTGGATCCAATCGGGGCATGCGTAGGAATAAACGGAGTCCGAGTGCAGGCAGTTATAGCGGAGATGGGAGGAGAAAGGATTGACCTAATAAAATATTCGGACAATATAGAGCAGTATCTTGCAAATTCTTTAAGTCCCGCAGAAGTTTTAAATGTAGTTATTACCGATAGGGAAAAAAAAGAGGCCCGGTTGGTTGTGAACGATGATATGCTCTCTTTGGCTATAGGCAAAAACGGGCAGAATGTCCGGCTTGCCGCACGGCTTACCCAGTGGCATCTTGATATACAATCCGAAACTCAATTACAAGAGATTAAACAGGAGAAGTTTAAAACAGGATTTAAGAATATAGCGGGTTTACCCGGGGTGGGTGAAAAAACAGCCAAACTTTTAATAGAAAACGGATTAGACAGTTTAGATAAGATATCAGACGGCGGCGAAAAAGTGCTGACTTCTGTGCCGGGAATCGGCGCCAAGACGGCAGAAAAAATAATTAAGGCAATAAAAAATAATGAGTAATAACATAAGAATATATGAACTTTCCAAAGAACTTGGAAAGAGCAATAAAGAGATAATTAACGAAGCCGAACAGCTTGGAATAAAGGCTAAGTCGCATTCTTCGTCTGTTACCCCGCAGGAAGCTGATTTTATTAAAGAAAGTTTCAAAGAGATTGAATCCGGCGGAGCCGCAGAAGAAAAACCGGTTCCAAAAAAAGAAGTTAAGCAAAAAGATGAAAAAGAACCGGTTCCGCAACCCGCCGAAAAACCTTCAGAAAAAAAGGAAGAGAAGATAAAAGAGCCGGAAATTGAAGATGCCGCTGAAAATACCTCCGGTAAAGTAATTAAGCTGAGCGTCAATATGAACACTGCCCGGCTGGCTGAAGAACTCGAGATGGATGTGACCGAGCTTATAAGTAAGTATAAAAAATTTAATTATATAGTTACAAGAAATCAAAGAATAAATCCTAAAGCCACAACAAAGACTCTAAACTCTTTAGGTTACAGGGCTGATTTTCAAGAACTTTACGGCGCGTCTCAAGCCACAGATGAGAAAGAAGAGAGAAAAGATATACGCCCCCGGCCGCCTATCGTGACGGTTATGGGACATGTAGATCACGGTAAAACCCAGCTTTTAGACGCCATAAGAAAAACTAATATCATAGCTTCCGAACAGGGCGGAATAACCCAGCATATAGGCGCATCCAAAGTTAAAATTAAGGGAAAAGGGGATATAACTTTTATAGATACCCCCGGGCATGAAGCTTTTACCGCCATGCGGGCCAGGGGAGCTCAAATAACTGATATAGTTATATTGGTTATAGCCGGAGACGACGGGGTAATGCCCCAGACTGTCGAGGCTATAAATCATATAAAAGCCGCCGGCGTACCGCTAATCGTAGCAATAAACAAATCCGACCTTCCTGAATATAATGCCGACCATGTCCGGACTCAGCTTTCTCAACACAGCATATTGACAGAAAAGTGGGGCGGAGAAGTCATAGATGTCGAAGTGTCGGCTAAAGAAAATAATAATCTTGACGAGCTGATGGAGCTTGTTTTATTACAAGCCGAGATGCTTGAGCTTAAAGCTCCTTTTGACGGACCGGCAAAAGCAGTAGTGATTGAATCAGAGGTTGACAAACGCATGGGGCCTACGGCAACGGTTATAGTTACCGAAGGTACTCTCAAAACTTCCGATTCATTTATATGCGGGGCGACCCCCGGCAAGATAAAAGCTATGACGGATGCATCGGGGAAACGCCTTAAAAAAGCTCCGCCTTCAACTCCGATCAGAATTCTTGGTTTTGAAGATACGGTACGCACCGCGGATAATCTTGTGGTTATGAATTCAAGAAAAAAAGCCCGTCAAATCGCCGAGGCGCGCAAAGAAGCTATAAAAAGTGACAGATTGGCCACCCGGAAGAAAATAACTCTGGAGGATCTTCAGAAACAGTTGCTCGGAGAAGAGAGTAAAGACCTTAAAATAATTTTAAAGACAGATGTTGCCGGTTCGCTTGAGGCAATAAAAGACGCCCTCTCCAAGTTTGACAACAAAGAGGTGGAATTAAATGTTATGCACGGCGATGTAGGGACAGTTACCCGGCAGGATATTATGCTTGCCTCATCGTCTGAAGCAATAATCATAGGATTTAATATCAGCGTGAGCGGCTCAATTAAAAAAGAAGCGGAAACCGAAGGTGTCCAGATAAGAACTTACAGGATAATATACGAAATTATAGAAGATATTAAAAATGCCATGGAAGGATTGCTTGCTCCGGAAGAAAAAGAAGTAACTCTGGGAAGAGCCGAAGCGCTTAAGGTTTATAACATAACAGGGGTGGGGACAATTGCCGGTTGCCGGGTAATAAACGGAGTAATTCAAAGGTCTGCTTCCGCCCGGGTACTTAGAGATTCAAAGATAGTTTATGAAGGGGCTTTGGGGTCATTAAAACGATTTAAAGACGATGCTTCCGAAGTTGCATCCGGTTTTGAATGCGGAATTAACATTGCCAACTTTAATGACATAAAAGTCGGGGATCTTATAGAAAGTTTTAAAATAGAAAGTCGTAAAAGAACCCTGGACGAATAATAACTGTATGATTAAAATACAGCCGTGAAACAGACCAGACGAACAAAAAGAGTATCCGGATTAATACGCCAAAAGATAGGGCGGATTATTGCTACCGAAATAAAAGACCCCAAATTAGGTATAATCACCGTAACCAAGGTTGATGTTTCTATTGACCTTAAAATTGCCCGGGTATTTTTTTCAATAGTAGGCGGTAAAAAACCAATAGATAAACAGGCAATTATCATTAAAAGCCTCCATAAGCTTATGCGCAAAAAACTTGCTCAGGAAGTTGAGCTTAAATACATACCTCAAATTGAATTAGTATTTGACCGGACTTCAAAGAAGGCTCAAAGAATTGATGAACTGCTTGCAAAAATAAAAAAGAGTGGAAAAGATGAAACTTGACCTGTATATACCCGATAAAGATAAAGACATTTCAAAAACCATAGCAGAAAAAATAAAAGAAGCAGACAGCGCTTTTATAACATGGCATGCCCGTCCGGACGGAGATGCCGTAGGCGGCGGTTTTGCCCTTAAAAAAATACTTGAGGATTCAGGTGTAGAAACTGAAATAATATCCTCCTGCGCCCCTCCCGAAACCTATAATTTCATAAATGGGATAAATGATGTTAAAACCTCCGTTCCTGCCGATAAAAAAGATTTGGGTTTTATAATAGATTGTTCGGACTTAAAACGCCTGGAAAATGTCAAAGGCCTTATTCATAAAGCTGATACCATTATCAATATAGACCACCATAAGTTAAACCATAACTTCGGAGATATTAATTATGTGCGGGATTATGCCGCTTCGGTATGTTCACTGATACTGAATTTAGCTCTTGCTCTGGATATGGATTTTGATTACGATATGGCTCTTAATATCTATGTAGGTATTCTTACCGACACCAACCGGTTCCAGGAACAAAACACTACTCCCCGGGCTCATATAGTAGCCGCAGAGCTTATTGACAAGTTCATAAACCCTGTTAAAATATCCGCCAGGATATACGGCAATCAGACAGTAAATACATTAAAGCTTATTGCCAGGGCTCTTGAGTCCCTGAAATTTACTCCATCCGGTAAAGCTTGCTCTATAACTATCACGCCTGAGATGCTGAAGGAAACAGATACGGCAAATGAGAATCTGGAGGGCGTAATAAATTACGCAAGAAATATCCGGGGGGTTGAAGTAGGAATACTGATGAGAAAGATTGACGGCTTGGACGGCATAAAAGTTTCATTTCGTTCCAAGGGAGCAATTGATGTAGGCTGGACGGCTTCCAGGTTTAGCGGGGGAGGTCATCACAATGCCGCCGGTTGCCTGATAAAAGGGTCGTTTAAAGAAGTGAAGCAAAAAGTCGTTAATGTCATTGAAAAACAGATAATCAAAGCATCGCTTTAGTTGCGAAATCATGAACGGTATAGTAAATATAGACAAACCAATCGGACTCTCCTCCCACCGCGCCGCCGGTAAAGTAGGTAAACTGGCAAAAGAAAAAAAATCCGGTCACGGAGGCACACTTGACCCGGCCGCAAGCGGTGTTCTTATAGTGCTTTTAGGGGAAGCCTGTAAACTTTCCAGATTTTTTTTAAAACGGGACAAAAGCTATCTCGCCCGGATAAAGTTAGGCTATTCTTCCGACACATTAGACAGCGCAGGTAAAATTATTAAAAGGGCAAGAATTAATTTACCGAAAGAAAAAGTTAAAAAAGCTGTTGAAGGTTTTAAGGGAAAGTACAGCCACCTGGTGCCTGAATATTCGGCAAAAAAACTAAACGGAGAGCCATTTTATAAAATTAAAAGGTCAGGCAGAACTCCCCCCGAGAGGTTTCAGCATACTTATATATACAGCATAGAACTTAAGGATTTTAAAGATGATGTAATTACCGCCCGGGTAAGCTGCTCATCGGGAACATATATAAGGTCACTGGCATCAGATATTGCCGAAAAGCTGGGGACTTCGGGTTATCTGTTGAGTTTACAGCGGACCGAGGTTGCGGATTTCAAGATAGAAGATTCAGCGGATATAGATAAATGGGAAAACGGATTTTTAGATATAAATAAAGCAGCCGCTAAATTCAGCAATGTACGGATAAAAGGCCGGGCCGCTGAAAAGATAGCTGACGGTGTTGTCTTTAAGGCCTCCGATATAGTTCAAACCACCGGTAAGATAGAAAAAGATGTTTTCGCTGTTTTTTCCGAAGATAATAAATTAAAGGCAATTGCAAGAAGTATTGAAGGAGGGTATTCTCTGGAAAGGGTTTTTAACCTGTAAACCATCAAAAAACTTTAAAAATGCTAAAAATATACAAGAATTATAAAGATATTAATTTTAAAACGCCCCGGGCGGTAGCTATCGGGGTATTTGACGGTGTACACCGGGGGCATGCCGAAATATTTAAAAATACAATAAAAGAAGCCCGTGATTTGAAATGTTCCGCGGCGGTCGTGACTTTTGATTTTAATGGCAGGAATTTTAATGACAGAAAAAAGCTTACCGTTGAAAAAGAGAAATATGGAATTATGGAAAAATATGGTATAAATGATGTGATTCGGCTGCAGTACGGCGAAGGATGGGAGGGCTGGGATCCACGTAAATTTATAGACGATTTTCTTCTTGCCCGGTTAAAAAGCGCGGCGGTTATCGTAGGCCGGGATTTTAGATTCGGAAAAAACCGGAACGGCTCCGTCAAGATTCTGAACAAGACTCTGAAAAAAAGCGGTCTTAAACTGGTTCCCGTAGAGCTTATGAAATACAGGGGTAAAAAGATATCTTCTTCGTATATTAAAAAAATAATTAAGGAAGGCCGTATGGAATCCGCGGAGAAAATGCTGGGCCGGCCCTATTCGTTTACCGGAGAGCCGGTGAGAGGAAAGGGCGTGGGGAAAGAACTGGGGTTTCCTACAATTAATTTTAAAGTGCCCGATGAGAAACTATTGCCCGAAGGGGTTTTTGAAGTAACTATTACATTGCTGTCGGGTCAAAAAGAAATTAAGAAAAGAGCGGTTTGCTTTATAGGCCGGGTTCAGGTAAAAAGCATAGAAAAAAAATACCGGACAGTGGAAGTGCATATCCCGGGTTATGAAGTTTCCTCCGGCGAAATCCCCCGAAAAACAGAATTTAAAAGATTTATCCGGCGTCCGATGAAATTTAACAGCTGCAGTGAATTACAAAAACAGATAAAAAAAGATATAAAGGCTGCTGTAGATAAATAAAATGGAGCAATTATACTGTGGGTAAAAAGAATTTAAACTTAGACAGCTGGAAAAGAAAAGAGCATTTTAAATTTTTTTCCGGTTTTGACGAGCCGTTTTACTGTATTTCAGCTGAGATAGACTGCGCCCGGGCTTACAAAAAAGCAAAGGCCGGTAATCTATCTTTTTTTGTATATTATCTGCATAAAACAATAACTGCAGTAAACCGGGTAAAGGAGTTCAAATACAGGATAGAAGGGGACAATGTCGTTGTATACGATAAGATAAATGTTTCGGCAACTATAGCCCGGGAAGATAATACTTTTGCATTTTCATTTATAGATTATGACCCGGATTTAGAAATTTTTAGCAGAAATGCCAAAAAAGAAATAAACAGAATTCAAAAGACTTCCGGTCTTTTTTGTAATCCCGAGTCCGAACGGCTGGATGTGGTGCATTTTTCGTCTATACCCTGGATATCATTTACCGGCATGACTCATGCCCGCAACTATAACAGCGCCGACAGTGTTCCCAAGATAACATTTGGAAAGATGTCGGACTCGGGACAGAGCAAAAAAATGCCGGTTTCAGTGATGGTCCACCACGGGTTGGTTGACGGATATCATATAGGGCAGTATATAAATACTCTGCAAAGCCTGATGGATGAATAAGATAAAAAAGTTATAACTAAAAGAAAAGATATCTCTAGATAGGGGTTTAAGTTATTTGACATAAATTAAGTATAGTAGTAAACTGTAACAATTAAATGAATAGAACAAATGATAAAAAAATAGTTGTTATAGGTGGAGGCAGAAGAGGCCTGGCAACTCTTGAAATTTTAAACGAAGACGAGCAGATATCGGTAGTGGCAGTCATAGATGTTAACAGGCACGCTCCGGCCATTAAACTTGCCCAAAGGCTGAATATAAATACCGATACTAAGTGGGAACCTTATATATCAGAAGGAAAAACAGACGCAGTTCTTAATTTGAGCGGTGATAGCCATATACAAGATGAGCTTATAAAAAAGACTTCCGGAAAAGATATAGAAATTGTCGGAGATATTGCCTTGAGGTTTTTGGGCATAGTTCTTATGGAGCGCCAGGTTCAGGTAGAACTCCACAGGGTAACCCAGAGAATGGCTTCCAATATAAACCTTGATGAAATGCTTGTTCTTATTCTTTCGTCATGTGTTAAAGGAACCAAAGCCGAATCGGGAATGATAATACTGAAAGACCCGAAAAACAATTTATGGGAAGTAAAAGCCGATTGGGGCATAACCGAGGATTTAAAATACGATATTGTAGATGATGTGGCGGGATTGCTTCATACCGCCCCTAAAGAACAAGAAGTTATTGAGCTCTCTGATAAAGATAAACAACCCGGTAAGGACGGAGTAGATTCGGCACTTTGCGCGCCCCTTAAAAGGCGAGGTGAAAACATCGGAGCAATCGTTGTATCAAATAATAATTCAGGTAAAGATTTTTCCGGAACCTCAAAAAGGCTTCTGGCTACTTTTGCCAATCAATCAGCGGTTGCAATAGACAATATACTTTTATATAAAAAGTCACAGCATATGTCTGTGACAGATGGTTTAACGGGGGTATATAATCACAGATATTTTCAAAACCAGATTGAACTGGAACTGAGCCGGGCCCAGCGATACGATCTTAATTTCAGCATAATCCTTATTGACTTGGATAAATTTAAAGATATAAACGATACTTACGGACATATTAACGGTGATCGGATTCTCAAACGGATTTCCGAGCAGATAAAAAATACTTTACGCGAAACCGATACTGTAGCCCGCTACGGCGGTGATGAATTTGTAGTGCTGTTGCCGGAAGCCGAAAAGAAAGCAACGGTTTTGGTAGGCAACAGAATAAGAGAAAATATTGACAAGGCAAATAAAGGACAGGAAATAAAGATAAATGTCAGCATAGGAGTTGCCTCATATCCCGATGACGGGGTATACGCAAAAGACCTTGTGCAGAAAGCGGACGGCGCATTATACAAAGCCAAAGAAAAAGGCAGAAACAGAACCTGTGTGGCATAATTATAGACTTTTGCATAGAAAAGTGCAGGGAAAAATCAGAGAAAAATTCAAGGAAAAAAATAAGGAGGAAAAGATAGATGTCTATAACTAAAGAAAAGAAAAAAGAAGTAATAGAAAATTTCAGCAGAGACAAAAACGATACAGGCTCTCCTGAAGTCCAGATTGCTATTCTCACAGAGAGAATAATTAAGCTTACTTCGCATATGCAGGAAAATCCCAAGGATTTTCATTCTCGTTACGGACTGCTTAAACTTGTTTCGAGAAGGAGAAAACTTTTAAAGTATCTCAAAGAAAGAGATACCGCAAAATACGAGGAAATATTAAAAGAATTAAATATAAGAAAATAATTAAATTTAATATAGAGTAAATCAGATAAAATATATTGTAAAGGAGTAAAAATGGAAAAGATAAGAGAGACGATTGATTTAGCAGGAAGAGAACTATCTATTGAGACCGGAGAGATAGCTCGCCAGGCCGGCGGTGCGGTAAAAGTTTCATACGGAGATACAGTGTTGCTTGCAACATGTTGTGTGGCTCCGGGCAGAAATTTACCTTTTTTCCCCCTCACTGTAGATTACAGAGAAAGAACCTATGCCGCGGGAAAGATACCCGGCGGATTTTTTAAAAGAGAAGGACGCCCGCAGGAAAAAGAAGTCATTACTTCACGGTTAATAGATCGTCCCATAAGGCCTTTGTTCCCTGAAGGGTATAATGACGAAGTACAGGTAATGATAAGCGTGCTCTCTTCGGACGGAGTTAATAATTCGGATGTTCCCGCCATGATAGGCGGCAGCTGCGCGGTGGCTCTTTCTTCAGCGCCTATGGAAGGACCGGTAGGAGCAGTCAGAGTGGGTAAAATAGACGGTGAATTTATAATAAACCCGACTTTTGACCAGATAGACGACAGCGAATTTGACATTATAGTCGCAGGCAAAGAGGGAACTATTACAATGATAGAAGGCGAGGCCTACGAGACTACAGAAGAAGATATACTCACGGCCATAGACAAAGCCGAAGAATATGTAGCCAGTATAGTTGAAATCCAAAATAAAATTGTAGCCGCTGCCGGGAAAGAAAAAATAGTTTACGAACCTGCAAAAATAGACGAGGACCTGGCTGAAAAGGTAAAAGCCGAAGCCTCTTCCGCAATAACGGAAATATTTAAAGGTTCTTACGGCAAACAGGAACGCTCTTCAAAACTCAGTGAGCTCAAAGAAAAAGTTATAGAAAAACTGGCCGAAAAAGATTCCGAAACCGGCGAAGCCGATGCGGATGTTACCGGACAAATAAAAACCGTTATGGGCAAACTTGAAAAAGAACTGTTGCTGAACCTGGTAACTCAAGACAAGATAAGGGTAGACGGCAGAAAGCCGGATGACCTCCGGCCCATAACCTGTCAGGCCGGATATCTTCCCAGGACACACGGGTCCGGCGTATTTACAAAGGGCGAAACTCAGTCGCTGGGAGTAATTACCCTTGGGACAAGTTCGGATCGTCAGATAATGGACGAACTGGAAGGCGAATATAAGAAAAATTTCATGGTGCACTATAATTTCCTTCCTTTTTGCGTAGGCGAAGTAAGACGCTACTTCGGCCCTAAAAGAAGAGAAATAGGTCACGGACTGCTGGCTGAGAGAGCTCTTTTTCCGGCCCTTCCCGACGAAGAAGATTTTCCGTATACCATACGGCTTGTATCCGACATACTGGAATCAAACGGTTCTTCTTCAATGGCAACGGTATGCGCCGGAACTCTGGCGCTCTTAAACGGCGGAATCAAGATGAAGGCTCCGGTAGCCGGTGTTGGAATGGGTATTATAGGTGATACTATCCTTACCGATATGCTCGGCGACGAAGACCATGCAGGAGATATGGATTTCAAAGTTGCCGGTACTAAAAAGGGAGTTACCGCAATACAGATGGATATTAAAATCAGCGGCATAGAGCGCGACACTCTCATGAAAGCTCTGCAGAAAGCAAAAGAGGCCAGATTGAAAACTCTCGCTGAAATAGAAAAAGAAATTCCAGAGGCAAATGACGAACTTTCTCCGTGGGCGCCTCAGTTGAAGACGCTTACCATTAAAAAGAGCAAGATAGGTTCTGTTATAGGACCCGGAGGAAAAAACATAAACAAGATACAGGATGAATCCGGAGCTTCTGTGGATATAGACGATGACGGAGAAGTAGGCACGGTTACTATAAGCGCCGACTCTAAAGAAAGCATGGACCAGGCGGTAAAGATGGTAAAAGGACTTACCGACGAAGCAGAAGTAGGTAAGATATACGAAGGTACGGTGCAGACAGTAAAAAATTACGGTGCTTTTGTTGAGGTTCTTCCCGGTCAGGACGGGCTGATACATATATCCGCACTTGCTCCATATCGTGTAGATAAAGTCACCGACATATTAGATGAAGGTGACAAAGTAAAAGTAAAATGCATCAAAGTTGACGATCGGGGCAAAATCAGTCTGAGCCGGGTAGAGGCAATGACGGAAGAAGAACTTGAGGCAGAAAAAAAGACAAATAGTATAAGCGCCTGACATGACCCCAAAAAAATCAAAAAAATCCGGAAGGAATTCTTTGAAAAAAGTAACTCCTCGGCTCTATGAACTTATGGTCGAGGAGGGGTTAAGTGAACTGATTTGGGAAGAAAAGGACAATTTCAGTGTCCAAATAAAAAGAAAGTCGGCATACGGTTTAACTTCTTCCGCCGCGGTTACAGAAAGCCCGCCCCCGAAAAAAGAAGAATATTCCTATATTTACTCTCCGATGAACGGTATATTTTTTGATTCTTCCCGCCCGGGTGAAGATTCTTTTGTTAAAAAGGGTAAGGAAATTAAAAAAGATACAACCGTATGTATTATAGAGGCTATGAAATTGATGAATGAAGTCAGGGTTGAAAAACCCTGCCGGATCAAAGAAGTAATGGTAAAAAATGCCGAATCCGTCCAGATAAAACAGCCTCTCTTTAAAATCACCGAAATGTGATGTCTATTGAAAAAAGAATTAAAAAGATAAGCAACAGAATAGAGAAGTTTTTAGGTGTCAATACGGAAGTAGGAGCATTTGACCTTAAATTTCACCTAAACTGTCGGACATCAGAACTGCTTCTGGCTTTAGGAGTTCTTGCCGAGCGGAAAAAAATCAGCCTGCATAAAGATAAAAACGATATAAAAATTATATCTAAAAAACTTACCGAAAAATGACAGCCAAACCTAAAAAGAAGAAACCAGTAGGGCAGCTTGTAAAAAAAAGAAAAGATATTGCCGGAATAGGACTGGTGGCAATTTCAGTCTTACTGATTGTGTCTTTTATTACCCGCGTCCCTTCGGAGGCGACAGGATGGTTCGGGAATACACTGGCCCGGGCACTTCAGGATTTCCTCGGTATTTTAAGGTATTCGGTTCCCATACTTCTTATCTGGTGGTCGATTTCAGAATTTCGTCATAAAGAATTTCAGTTTAAATATTCTATGGCTGCCGGAGTAACGGTATTTATTATCGGGGGAAGCATGCTCCTGCATCTTATAAGTCCGGAGGCGGGAGGAGCGCTCGGAGATTTCATAAATGACGCTGTCTTAGGATGGGTATTGGGTACTGTTGGATGTTATATAATATCGATTGCTCTCATTTTTATTTCCCTTATTTTACTTACTGATATTTCAGTTAAGAAAGTATTTGGTTTTCTTATTTATCTTTTAAAAATTATTAAGTTGATGGGGGCGAATTTTTTAAAAAATATAATGCGCCGCAAAAAACAAAAAAAAGAAGAGAGCACAGCTAAAAAGAAAAGATCTAAGAAAAAAGCAAAGAAAAAAAGAAAAAAACAATCAGGGGCAAGAAAAGAAAAAAAATCCGCGGATGCGCCGGGGACTCTCCCGAAAACCAAAAGTAATTTGACATCCCGCGAGGGTGGTTACATGATTCCGGTTGACCTTTTAAACCCGAAAAAAGAGACTGACAGGCAGATTGATTTAGAAGAGGACCGAGGCGAGAGGCTTACGGAAGTGTTGCTTAATTTTGATATAGAAACTGAGATATCCGATATTCAGGTAGGGCCGGCTATTACCCGATACGAGATTATTACCCCTCCGGGTCTTAAACTTTCACGCATAAGGAATCTGTCGTCTAATATTGCTATGGCCTTGGAAGCTAAGACCGTAAGACTTCTTACTCCCATACCGGGAAAATCTACGGTCGGGGTTGAAGTTCCGGCAATCAAACAGGATATAGTTAATATCCGGGAACTTGTCTCCTCTCAAACTTTCAAGGACGCTAAAACAGATATACCCTATAGTCTCGGAAAATCCATTGACGGATCTCTTACTGTCGCTGACCTTGGGGATATGCCGCACCTTCGTTTGGCCGGGGCTACCGGTTCGGGAAAAAGCGTAGCCATTCATACGCTTATAACCAGCATACTTTATAAATCGGAACCTGAAAAAGTTAAGTTTTTGCTCATAGACCCCAAAAGGGTGGAGCTTCCCGCATATAACGGCATACCTCATTTAATAGAGGATGTCATCAGGGATTCTAACAATGCGGTAAAATACCTTGAAGCTATTACTAAAGAGATGGATAACAGATATGATATCCTTGCCAGTCATAATGTCGCTGATATTACTTCGTATAATAATATTAAGAAAGGGGATGCGGAAGATTTAAAAATAATGCCGCGGATTATTGTTGTGATAGATGAACTTGCTGATTTGATGGTGGTGGCTAAAGACCGGGTGGAAAACGCTATTGTCCGGATAGCTCAGATGGCCCGGGCGGTGGGGATACATTTGGTTTTAGCAACTCAGAGGCCTTCCGTAGATGTTATAACAGGCGTTATTAAGGCCAACCTGCCGGCAAGGATTTCTTTTAATGTTTTAAGCGGAATAGATTCCCGGACAATACTTGACAGCATAGGCGCGGAAAAATTACTCGGTAAAGGCGATATGCTCTATCTGTCATCTAAAGCGCCCCAGCCGGATAGAATACAAGGGGGGTTTATTACCCGCGAAGAGACGGTCAGAATTGTTGACTACCTTAAAGAGGCTGAACTAAACATAGGTGAAGAGATAGATTTAAAAGAGTTAAGCAAGAAGAACCTGAACTCCGCTCAAAGCAAAGATGAACTCTATGAAGAAGCCCTGCGGCTTATTGTAAAAAGAGGTAAGGCTTCAATATCCATGCTGCAAAGAAAATTGAGAATAGGGTATAACCGGGCAGCCAGAATAGTAGATCATATGTATGAAGATGGTCTTGTCGGGGAAGACAGGGGTTCAAAAGGAAGGAAAGTCCTGGTAACCAAACAGGATTTAGAAGTTTTAAGTGAAAAGTAAGTGAAAAGTAAGTGAATAAAATATTACTGATATCATTTTTAATTTCGTGCGGCTTTGCCGCGCCCTGTAAGTTATATGCCCGCCAAGATTCTCCACCGGATTCTCGTTCGAATTCTCGTTCGAATTTTAGTTCGAACAAAAAGGATAATGAGATATATAAAAGCAGCAGCCCGATACCTATAGCCCAACTCAAAGAAAAGATTTCAAACAGGATGGAAAAAATCGATACGGTGAGTTTTAACTTTAATCAAAAAACATATATGGCTAAAAGCACCCAGACTGTAGAGGCAACTGTCCATTTTAGGAGACCGGAGGATTTAATCTTAAAATATAGGCGGCCTGATGTTCAGGAAATATATATCAGTTCAGCAAGTCTCTTTACTTATATACCTTCGATAAAACAGGCTACAAAACAATCAAGGAAGGGCGATTCGGATATCTCCAATATGGCTGGCATTACTCTTTCGGTAATATTCAGCGAGGATTCTTTTAAGTATCTTAAAAAAGAGTTTCACCTGAAAGCTTTTGAATTTAAAGATTATTTAATGATGCAGGCAGAGCCCATTGCAGATGCTGAATATGAAATGATGGAAATATATTTTTCAAAAGAGGATTATTATCCCGTTAAAACTATAGTTGAAGCGGATAATTTTAAGTCGGTTACAACTTTTAACGGATATGATTCAAACAGAGAATACAAAAAAAACTTTTTTAAATTTAATCCGGGAAAAGAAATAAACCTGATTGAGATAAATTAACCGAGGTATTTAAAATGACAGCAGGCGAAAAACTTAAAGAGGCCAGGGAGAAACAAAATCTTTCAATAACTGAAATCTCCGGGAAGTTAAAGATAGTGCCGGTCAAGCTTAGAGCGCTTGAGAACGGCAATCCGGAAGTTTTTCCGGACAGGTTTTATATGGAAAGATTTTTAAAAACTTATGCGGAATTTTTAGGCGTTGAAATAGAGCTTGTTCAGGAAGAAAAATTTCCGAACAAAAAAGTTACGGAAGAAAAAGTTCCGGACAAAAAAGTTCAGAAAGAAAAAAAAGCGGTAGGACAAGCCGGAAAAAATATTTATTATCCATATAGAGAAAAAAAGATAAACTTAAAAAAAATTCTTTTACTTATCTTAAGCGCGATAATTATTGTCGGCATCGCTATATTTTTTACAGGGACGGGAAAGAAAATGGTATCCGTTGTGAAAAAAACTCTTACAACATCGAAAACCGGAAATGGCGCGCAAAAGTTTGATTCAGCCATGTTGCAGAAAAACAAGGGCATGGTAATTATTAAAGCCGTTCCCGCAAAATCCGTCTGGATTAAAGTTGAGGATAAAGAAAAGGAAATATATTCCGGAATAATAAACAGCGAAAAAATATGGAAATCCGGCGACGTGATTAAAATGAGGATAGGCAATATTTACGGATTAAAACTTTTTCTTCAAAACAAAGAAGGGGATTTTATCCCGATAGACATTGAGGAAGGAAGTACAGAAGGAGTAAATGATATAGTTATTACCAATGACTTTAGCCAATAAAATAACTCTGGGCAGAATAATATTGGTGGTGCCTTTTGCGGCTGCTCTTTTCAGCGCCGCGCCGGCGGCTCCCGTATGGGCTTTGGGTATTCTTGCAATTGCCGCTGTAAGCGACTATTATGACGGGGCTATCGCAAGAAAAAGAGGCGAGGTCTCGGATATTGGTAAATTTCTTGACCCTCTTGCGGATAAACTTTTTGTATCTGCCGGGCTTATTATAATGGCCGGAATGAATGAAATAAATGTTCCAGCCTGGTCGGTAATTATAGTTGTGTCGAGAGAATTTGTAATTAACAGTTTAAGGACATACGGAGCGTCAAAAGGTAGCATAATAGCAGCCTCTATGATAGGTAAGATAAAAACAGTAATCCAGATTATAGGACTTTTTGTGCTGCTTGCGCTGGTTGCAATACTGAGAAATAATATTTTTGCCGGACTTAATATAGGTACGGTATCCTATATAACAGCTTTAATTATTTCTTCTTTCACACTTTATTCAGGTATAGTATATATGGTAAAATATATAAGAATTTTTAATAAAAAAATATAAACGGAGGAAATATGAAAAAAATTATAAGGATTATAGCAACAGGTTTTTATATAGGAGATAAATTGCCGGCGCCGGGAACCATGGCGTCAATTGCCGCGGCGGCGGTATATTATTTACTGTTTAAAATGGTAGGGCCGTTTAACCCTTCAGTATACTGGACGGTGATGCTTTTTATAATTGTCATAGGGGTTTTTGTTTCCGGCCGCGCGGCAGACGAAATATACCATGAAGCGGATCCGCCGGAAGTTGTAATAGACGAAATTGCCGGGGTGGTTATAGCTCTGGCATTTTTCCCTGAGCCTAAAATTGGGCTGGTAGTTCTGGGGCTGGCAATATTTAGGGTACTTGATATTTCAAAGGTCTATCCCATAAATAAACTGGAAATGATCGCCGGGGGAACAGGAATAATGCTTGACGACATATTTGCCGGAGTACTGACAAATGTAATACTGAGGATAATTTTATTTTCAGCAACTATAATAGCCCCCTAAACGGGCGGCGCGGCCGACGTCCGAAGGCGTTGTCGCCGTCTGAAAAAAAAATGTATTATAAAAGAGCATTTTGAAACAAGTTCACAGGAAAAAATTACGGGGCAGGAGAATATTAAAGTAATGTTAAAGTAAAGTTATAATTAAAGGAGACAAAAAGCATGGCAAAGAAAGACGATAAAGATAAAGCTTTAGGGCGCGCGGTTGACCAGATTGAAAGAAAGTACGGCAAAGGGGCAATAATGAAATTAGGCGACGATAAATATAAAAACAATATACCGGCAATATCTACAGGGGCAATGACCCTGGATATGGCTCTCGGAGTAGGCGGTGTGCCCCGTGGAAGGGTTGTGGAGATATTCGGTCCCGAAGCTTCGGGGAAGACCACCCTGGCGCTGGAGATAGTCGCCCATGCCCAGGCAAGCGGGGGTAAAGCAGCGTATATCGATGTCGAGCACGCCCTCGACCCTGAATATTCAAAGAGGATAGGGGTTGATGTAGATAATTTACTCATATCACAGCCCGATTACGGTGAGCAGGCCCTTGAAGTTGTAGAAACCCTGGTAAGAAGCGGGGCGGTTGATGTTATTGTAATAGACAGTGTAGCGGCCCTTGTGCCTAAAAGAGAGCTTGAAGGAAATATGGGTGACGACCATGTAGCCCTGCAGGCACGGCTCATGTCGCAAGCTTTAAGGCGGCTTACTTCCGCAATTTCCAAGTCAACCACTACTACGATATTTGTCAATCAGATACGGATGAAAATAGGGGTTATGTTCGGCAATCCTCAAACTACTCCCGGCGGCAAAGCCCTTAAATTTTACTCTTCGGTAAGGCTGGATATCAGAAGAATAGGTTCCATAAAGCAGGGGACCGAAGATATAGGCAACCGCATTAGGGTGAAGGTGGCAAAAAACAAAGTAGCGCCGCCCTTTAAAAAAGCCGAATTTGACATAATTTACGGTGAGGGTATATCTACCGAAGGCTGTATAATTGACCTGGCGCTTGATCACGGCATAGTAGATAAGAAAGGAACATGGTATTCTTATAATGATA
>JAQICQ010000026.1 GCA_027858455.1 Elusimicrobiota bacterium
ATATAAAACCTGCGTCGCGTCCGGATACACCCGCTAAAAACAGTTTCAATAAGTCAGTAAATAGTATATCGGGAACCGCTGATGATAATGTAGCCGGAGGAGGTTCCGGTGTAGCGCAGGTCAGGATTCTTATTGCAGATGAAACTGACGGAAATTACTGGCATGGTCCTGCTTTAAAATGGCAAGACGGAGAACCCGCCACCTGGCCGGACGCCGCAGGGCTTGAGAACTGGGATTATTCTGATATTAATGATATTGATTTTTATGATGGTCGTAATGGTCATAAATTTAAAGTTAAAGTCAATGCAAAAGATAACGCTACAAATTTAAAAGAAGGTACGACTTCTCATTTTTTCTATGATAAGGCGCGTCCTCATTCGGGGGTTACTGCGCCGGCTGATACATATCTGAAAACCTTAAATACAATAACGGGAACTTCTAAAGATACGCCTGTATCCCCGCTTTTTAATTCCGGAGTGGATTTTATGGAAATAAGGCTCACCGATACAAGCGCCGCTCCACAGGAGTACTGGACGAGGACGGTATGGTCCACAAAGACAATAGATTATGATTTTATAAGCGTAGACGGAACGACTACCTGGAACTATGACTCTTCGGGTATAACATGGACAGATGAGCATATTTACACGCTAAATTCCAGGGCTACCGATAAAGTAGCCAATGTTGAACAGGATTATTCAACGACAACCTTTACTTTTGACGAGACCCCCGGTACTGCGGGTATTACGCTTCCGGTAAACGGCGGGGAATACAATACAATGTTACAGCTTTCGGGTATGGCGTCCGCCGCGCCGGCATCGCCGACAATCGTTCAAATAGAGATTGCAGATACTACCCCGAACCCGGACCTTTACTGGAATGGTTCTACATGGACGGTGGATACCGGCGACAACTGGATGGACGCAGCGGATATAAACCCGTGGACTTATGATATAGATTATAATACAGAGACATGGACAGACGGACATCTTTATTTTATCCGTGTGAGGGTAACCGATGAAGCGGGCAATACCTCCGTGCCGGGAGGTTCTGGCAACTCGTTTACTTACGATATTACAAAACCTGTCTCCCGGGTAAGCGATCCGTCCGATGGTTCGTATGTAAATTCTTTATCGGATATCACAGGAACTTCGACAGACGAGAAATCGGGTGTCGATTATGCGGAGATCTTAATAACCGAAGATCCCTACGGCACGCCGAATTACTGGGACGGCTCGATCTTCAGCCCATCGGCGGATAACTGGCAGACGGTTACATTCGACAACTCTGAGGACTGGCATTATTCAGTTATGAAAGACACTCATCTGACAAGCGGTGTGCTCTACAGGGTTCAGTCAAGGGCTTACGATGAAGCAACAAATGAAGAGAATCTCGGTCCTAAGATAGAATTTACGGGAGATTTTGATAATCCGTCAACATCTATAGACTGGCCGATAAATGGAGAAATTTATACAGTTACAATGACTTCTTTTACGGGAACGGCCACCGATGACGAAAGCCCGGTCACCGTGATTGAGATTTCTCTTTTAAATAAAGGAACGACTAAATATTATCAATCGGGTGGCGGATGGGCTTTAGCAAGAGACTGGATATCGGTATCTACTTCTTCACTGCCTGACTGGTCTTATTCAAGGCCTGTTCTGCCGACGGGGGAGGATTACCAACTTGTTGCGCGTTCCTATGACAGCGCCGGAAATATGGATATAATTTATTCAACGATAACTTTTACATTTGATTCTGCCGGTCCGCTGGCAGGAGTTACACAGCCCGCTGACGGAACTCTGATTAACACTCTTTCGCAGATAGAGGGGACCGCCGCAGATTCGCCGGCCGGTGTGGCTTCAGTTAAACTTTATATACATGATTTTATCCAGGGAAGATACTGGGACGGCGCCCAGTTTACATCCACGACGACTGTCCAATGGGTAACAGCCGACGATACAACTTGGAAATATGCCGGAATCAATTACAGCGATTGGGTTTTAAACGGAGATACCGAGTATCAAATAAGAGCGCAGGGGACCGATAATGTCGGCAATACCGGCAATATGAGTTCTACAAATACATTTACTTTTGATGTTACAGAACCGGAGTCAAGGATAATTAATCCGACGCCGGATGATGTTCACTTAAATTCATTAGCTGATATTTCGGGAATTTCTGATGATGCTACCGCCGGCATTGACAGGGTTGAACTTACCATAACAAGAGATTCAGACGGGTTTACATGGACGGGGTCATCATTTAGCTCAAACAGTCATATAGTTTTACCGGGAGGCACTACCGACTGGAACTACACCGCGCTTCCTGCCTGGGTAAGCGGCGAGACGTATAACTTAAATATACAGGCTCTTGATCTTTCGTCTAACTGGGAGACGGATTTTACAACGATGACTTTTGTCTGGGATACCATCGGGCCCGACACCGCTATAACGGCGCCGGTTGC
>JAQICQ010000084.1 GCA_027858455.1 Elusimicrobiota bacterium
TCTGATTTAAATAGAGTTCTTTATTTTCATGAAGAAAAAAATAACTTAATAATCTTTGTGTGACTTTTGAATTAAAAGAAATCATATAGTGCCTCCGGTGTATATCTTTACACCTATCAGTGTATATTTTTACACCGCTACTGTCAAATACATTTATATCTTTTACGCGAGATGCATTTCCCGGCTTTAATTGTTAGACAGGTCAAGAAATAATAATTTTGTCTCTTTTACTTCTTCCCCGGTTGCGTCTTCAAATAATTTTTTATATCTTGCCATTTGCGGTTTATAATGTTCTTTCAAAGCTTCTAACGCCTCATTGTCTTTAATTTTGTTGGTTTTGTAATCCACTATCACCCATTTTCCGTCTTTATCTTTAAAAAGAAGGTCTATCGCACCGCTTATAATAGTATTTTCACTGTCGTTGCAGAGCAAGACAGGAAACTCGGTATATTTTTCTTCTGCTTCTTCTGCTTTTTGCCATAAACTGCTATTAACTGCATAGTTAATGTGTTTTTTAAGGAGGTTGCTCTTTTCATACTTATTAAAATCCGTCTCTTTGTCCGGATTATTAAATTTATACTGCAATATCTTATGCGCCTGATTGCCGTGCGCGGCACCGTAACCGTATTTATGGGAACCTTCCCTATCGTCTATATACGAAGGGATTATTTTTTCATATTCCCGTTTATTGAAATTTTTAATTTGTTTTTCACGGGCACGAAGATAAGAATCATACCCCTTATTGTCCGTTTCAATATCTTCTGATTCCGGATATTCTGTTTCCCCGGGTCTGTCATCGGACTTGTAATCGGACTTGTAATCGGACTTGTAATCGGACTTGTAATCGGAATAGGCTACTTCTACTTTTTCGGCAGCCTCATACTTGTTCTCTAAAAAGCATGCAATATCCTTGTAAAATGCCGCATTATTCAGCTTCTCATAAAAAAGTATTATAAGCCGGTCGGAGGCTCTTGTGCAGGCCACATATCTGAGACGCATATCTTCCTGCATTGAAAATTCCAGCTCTGTTTTTTTATACTCTTCCCAATTATCCGGCAGGCTCTCAAAATTCTTGCTGTTTTCATAACTCTCCGGCCTGTTTGCGACAAAGGTTTTGTAATACCGTCCGGCTTCACGGTCTATAAATTGTGTGATAAATCTTTTTTTTGTACCCCCCGCCGACATATCTCCGGTTATTACAACAGGGGCTTCAAGCCCTTTTGCCTGGTGTATCGTCATTAACCTGACGCCGGCCGGCCAATCTTCTTCAAGATAAAGAGACTTTTCTTCTTCTTCTCTTAATTCACTGAATCTTTCTAAAACACCGTAAAATTCAACGCCCTCTTGCGAACTTATTTCTTGAGCTATATCGCAAAGCTTAACCAGGGCGGCCGCACGGCCCGGACGGTGTAATATCTCGGAATAAAGATAAAGCATCCCGGTAGCTTTTATTATATGATCGGGTAAAAAACTGCCGGGTATATCATAGCTTTCTTTTTTCAGCCGTTGTAATTTATCTATTGCTTTTTTAGCATCTCCGGAAAGAACTAAAGGGTCAATTTTTTCGTAGTTTAAACTCCCTGCCTTATTGACAATATTAAATATCTCTGTATCGGTAAGCCCGAAGACAGGCGATTTTAACGCCCCATAAACCGACGCGGTATCTGTTGGAACCGCTACTGCCCTGAAAAGAGAGAGAGCTTCTCTTACCTCTTCTCTTTCATAAAATTTCTTACCGGATATATTTTCAACCGGTATATTTCTTTCTTCAAGCGCTTTCGCCCAGTCTCCAATATAACTGCCCCTCCTGAAAAGAATTATTATATCCCCCGGCCCGGCAGCCTGCCGGCCTTTTAGTTTTATCTTCTTTTTTTCAATAGCTTCTTCAAGCCACCGGGCAAAAAGTTTCTGCTCGCGGGCTCGCAGATACGGCGCCCGCAAACTGTTTTCTCTCTTTTTCCTCTGGAAAATATTTTTCGGATCGTCATCGGCAGAAAGTTTCATCTTAAGAAGAGTCACTCCGCCGCCTTCTCCTTTATACGGGTCAATTAGTTCATATCCGGGAGAAGAATTGTCTTCCTTTTCTTTTAAGTTTTCTTTAAAATATTCATTTACAGGGTCCGTTATCCCTTTAAACGAACGGAAATTCTGGGTAAGTTTAAGTATACTGTTTTTATCCCCCTTAAAAAGTTCATTGAACTCCTCGTATATTGGAATATCCGCCCGGCGGAACCGAAAGATAGACTGCTTGGGGTCTCCTACGACAAATAATTTGCCCGGGACTATATTTAATTCTCTCCAGTTATCTATGTTATCATTGTCCGAAGACAGAATGGCTATAACCTCAGCCTGGACAGGATCGGTATCCTGGAATTCGTCAACAAGTATCATCTTGTATTTATCCCTGAAATAATTCCGGACATTCTTATTGTTTTTTAAAATATCTCTTGTCTTTACAAGAGCATCCACAAAAGTAATTACACTGTGGATTTTCTTGTACTCCGCGAAATATTTACTGAAATGACCGTTTAAGTCCAAAGCAATATTATAAAGAAAATCCGATATCAGCTTGTTTATCTCTTTTAATTTTACTTTTGAGATCTCCCACTCTCTTATGCCTATGTTTTTGGCCCCGTCCTTATCCCAGTTATTCTTATCGTCCTTTTTTACTTGCGCGGTGGTTTTAAGCTGAGATAAAAATGTTAGTTTGGCTTCGTCGGCGCTTCCTTTAAGATTTTTCCAGGTTTTTTTAATTCTTTTAAGGTCACGGCAATATGCATCGTTTTCCGGGGCATTGCATTTTTCCATACTTTCGGGAATCCATTTAATAAAATCGCCGAACATCTCTAAAACAGTTTTCATAAAATCTTCCCAGCTATCGGGAGCTTTTGCTCTGCCGGACAGCTCGAGATCAGGATAATTAACCGTTTCAAAACAAAAATCCTTAAAAGAACCAATGGAGACAGAAAGGACCTCCATAGAATTAAACAGATCGTCATAACGATTAAATCCCGCAATCTTTTCTTCCATATAGCCGGCCCATATATTCTCGGATATATTTCCCTCTTCTTCAAGTATCCTTACTTCTGAATCCAGATCCGCCTCCAGGGGCCTTTCTGAAAGCATCCGCTGGTAAAAAGAATGGATAGTTGAGATGTCGCAGTTCCCTATACTTTCTATTATATTCTGAATATTTTCTTTTTCTGCCTGTGTAATATTTTTCGCAGACTGTTTATCAAATAAGCTTAAAAGTATTCTTGACCTTAATTCGTCGGCGGCTTTATTTGTAAATGTTATGGCCGCTATTTCCCGGGGTTTAACTATGTTTTCTAAAAGAGCATTAGTTATGCGGTCAACCAGGCAGGTGGTCTTTCCCGTTCCCGCCGAGGCTTCAACCAAAAAACTTGAGCTGAAATCCGTTCTTATTTTTTTTCTGATATCATTGTCTATAGGACCGGTCACCTTATGCTTCCTCTACCGTTTTTCGGTATTCTTTGGTAGTGCCTTCGGGGGTTTCAATGTCTTTGCCGGGGCATATATTCTTATAATCGCAATATTTACAACTACCATTATTCTCAGGGAACGAGCCCTCTCTTATCATACAGAGCAAACTGTCAAGAAGAACACGGTATCTCTCCGTTTCCAATTCAAGCTTTTCTCCTTCATATTTTTCTATTGAAAACCCGCCTTTGTAGGTACAGAAATAATATAAAGATTTAATAGAAACTATATCAAGCTTATCGCTGTAAGCTTTTTTAAAAAGTATCGGGTAAATAATATGCTGCAGGTATGTCCTCTCCATGAAAGCGTCTTTAGAGTCTACCTTGTTTTTCCCTGTCTTGTAATCAATTAAAAGATAACCTCCTCCGCCGTTTGAATCAACGCGGTCTATTATCCCTTTTATATTTACCTTTGAACCGCCCATTGAAGTTTCTGCCGGTGCTTTTGCAAAAAGCTCCGGATCCGGATTTAGGGCATGGGGAACGCCGGCGGCTACCTCGAAATAAGCAGGTTCGTAATCATCTTCAATCTTTATATCGTGAGAAAAATAATGGCGGAGAGTATTATTAACCCGGTTTTTCGCGCTCTTTAAAAGGTGTTTATTCGGCGGGGGGAAATCCAAAACATATTTTTCAAGAACTTCCGCGCCGGTTTGAAGCAGTATTTTTTCTTTCGGCTCTATATTTTCCCCTCTAACTTTTCTGTAAAATTCACAGAGTATCTCATGTATAAGAGACCCCCACTGCATATGATCCAGCCATGCAAACGATTCAATCTCAGAAAAATCTTCTTCAGAAAGATAAAGCAATTTCTCATAAAAAAATGAAAGAGGGCATCTTATTATAGAAGAAAACTGCGACGGGGAATAAGCTCTCTCTGTAAGTTTTTCTTTTAGCCCGTCAATGCTGACTTTACCGGCGAAATCCGTAATATCCCGGGATTTGCGGTCATCTAATACTTTCCGATAATTCTTTAAATTAGGAAACACCTCCAAAGAACGCGGAGAACCGCTCCCTGATGATTTTATATACCCCTCTATCGTTCCCGCTCTGCCGGGCAGGCGCCTCTGCAGTCCGCCATACTCTTCCAGTTTATTTATATCTCCGGGTTCTCCTTTGAGGGCCCGGTAAATTTCAAAAAGAGAGGACGAAGGCATGAGCTGTTGGCCTGTCACCTTATCGTTTGCCGACCATGAGAAGGTCAGTTTTTTACTTACTGCGGCAAACATGTCAATAAAATCTTTTCTGGTTTTTTCAGTATAAATATCGCTGTCTGTGAAGATTTTTTCTGAATGAGTTTCATTAAATGCATCTCTTTCGGGATAAAGGAATATCGGGTCAGCCGGAATCTGCGCAGAAAAGTTGCGGTGATTCAGCCCCGCATAAACAACTCTCTTAAAATTACCTCCGTTTATGCCTTTAATATCAGAGACATAGACGGAATTCCCGTCCGGCATAGCGCGGGAAGTCATTTTTACTTTTATTCTCCCTGCAAGTTTTTCGGTGAGCGCCACAGGATTATTTAAAAAATAACTGTTTTTTTCCAGCTTTAAGAGAAGACCTTCCAGTGCATCTATGGCCTGGTTTTCTTCCTCATCCCTGCCCTCAATACAGTTTTCAATAATAGCAAGATAAGGCCGGGCAGAGTATATCCCTTTTTCTATATCTTCCTGCGCCGTTTGAAAAATATCCGCTGCGGTTTCAGCTAACTTTTTCAGGTATTTCAGTTCTTTATTATTGCTGTTCTTCTTTTTCTTGATTTCTTTTTCAAGAAATTTCGAGAAATCGTTCATCGGCCGGTTTTTCTTATGGTCACTTATTATTTTCCCGCATTTACTGACGCTGATATCTTTATCTTTCTTCAGAACAGAAGAACTTAATATTTCCCTTAACGGGCGGCACCGGCTCTCATTTTCCAATAGCCGCAAGAAAGAAAGAAAGAGGCGTACTGATTTAAAAGAAATCAAAGGAAGCCCGCCGCCGGGGGTTATTTCTATATTCAGCTGCTTTGCTTCATACTTAACCCGGGATATTTCTCCTATATAGTCCGCAAGCCCTATGGCCGCCCCTCCCGCGTGTCCTTCCTGAAGAAGTTTTTCCATCACTCCCTTTATCTCTTCGGCAGGGTGGGGATATGCCGCCAGTTCAACGAAAACAGGGCTTAACCGCTCCTCTTTAAAGCCGGCTGCAATGCCGGAATGAGGAGCCGTAGTTTCATTACAAAATTTATATACTTCATTGTTTTCAGAAAGCCTCTTAAGCAGCTTGCGCTCAGTCGCAGTAAATATGTTTTCTTCATAAATATATAAGGTGTCAGATTTTTTTGCCGCTTTTTCAAGAGCATTTTTATATATTTCATCAGGGGTAATAAAACCCTCTTTCTTATAAAGTTCTTTCAGCTTCCGGACCAGTTTAATTATATCGTTCCATTTTTTCTTATTGTTGTTTTCTTTCAGCTTACCGAGCTCTACTCCCGACGCCATTATTTCCTTTATTACAGAACCGAGATGCTCGACAAGCTTAGGCTTCTCTTTATACCCGCTAAAATATGAATTCTTATCAATAATCTCGTCAAGCGCGGAATAGAGAAGAGAACTGTATTTTTCATTATCTGGGGTTTTAATTTCTTCTGCTCCGGCGATATTTATCGGCAATTCTTTGATATCAATAACCCGGGTATTAACTACTTTTTCAAATAAAGACGCGAGGGTTACGGGAAATAGTAAGGCTTTTGATTTTGTCCCGACAACTATTGTTTTAGGCGTTCGGGTACGGAGGTGTTTCTTTAAATCTTCTTTTTTAATATTTTTTATAGCCATTTATATTATTTTTACCATATTTCCCGCTCTCTTCGCAACTTAATGACAGTTCTAATCTCTTACTCCGGGTTTTCTATATAATAACTTTATCATATCAGGGAGGAACCTTCCCGCCGCAAAACGTTCAGAAAAATGACAACAATTTGTCATTTTTTAGCGGAACATACTTGTTTCTTCGCGAGCAGCGCGAGCGGCAGGGGTTTTATAATGAAATTAGAACCGTCCCCTTTTTACTTTTTACCCATGATCAATTACCTTAAGCCGAGAAAAAGATATTTAATTACTCTAAAGCCAATTCAATTTGGAGGGCGGTATTAATGCTAATCATAACATCGGAAGATAGTGTAGTTATTTTTTTGCCGAGTTCATCCTTGTTAATAGTAAAAATGGAATCCGCTTGAAACTTAGTAGGATTAGTTAAACCTTCTGTAACTAATACTTCCATAGGATAGACTTTATCTATATTTTGCCCGGTCCCCGGGATAATTACAACATCACTGCTGTAACGGTTTCCCTGATCGTTTGAAACGACAAGAAGAGGGCGTATTTTCTTTTTGCCCGGTCCCCAAAAAACTTCACCACGTCGGGGAAAGTTCATGATTTTTCTGTTTTTTCTTGTCTTCTTATAACTTTTTTTTGAGCTTTGCGAAGGTCAGTGTAAGATTCGGATTTCTGAATATAGTATTCTTTCATTTTTTCTTCCCTTAATTTATTAAGGGAAACATGAATAATTTTTGAGACGGACCCGAATTGGTTTTTTTGTTCATTTAAAAATTTTTCGTCCGAATCCGGTAAATAAATAGAATGTCTGGCCATTTGTAATACCTCCTTTTATTATAATAATATACTACAAATAAGTATTTGTCAAGAGCTGTCTTTTTTGAAAGTGAGAGTTTGAAAGCGGGAAGGGTAATTTTGGCTTTCAATCTCTTTGAAATAAAACACAAAAACAAGTATTCTTCCCCGTTAACGGTATTGCGGGAGGAACTTAAACTTATCGGCAACTAATTTAAGATACCGCCCTGCCCTGTCTCCTTTAAAGATATTATAACCCATAGATTTTATTTAAAGTTTCTTTCAAATCCATTACTCTTCTTGACATAATAAACTATATTTTAGTATTACTTCACTATGCAACAAGCATTTTTATCACTTGACATATCTGATTCAACCCTGCTCAAGCACGGAGCTGAATCACAGGATATAACCGAAAGTTTTAATAACTTTCACAGCTATGTAAAAAAACATATTTCTGACAATAACGGATTTATTGTGTCTGTCTCCGGTGACGGGATCATGGCTCAGTTCTCAGAGCCGGACCAAGCCGTGGGCTGCGCTTTCGGAGTTCCGGGCGGAGTAACTAACTTCAACCGGGAAAAGAATACACTTGATTTTCCTTTCAGGTTGAGGATAGGCATAAGCTGCGCTGAGTTAAATAAAAACCGCGCCCTGACAGGCAACGACGCCCACCCGGCATTAGATGCGGCGGGCAAGCTGCAGAAAAACGGGATACCCGGCAATGTCATGATTTCCAGCGATGTCTATAACGAATTAACAAAATACTCGGACTTTTTCAGTTATTTCAAGAGCCTTGAAGTTATAAAAACTGAAGTCTATGTAAATGTGCCCATGCCTCACTGGACTCCCGACATTATGGGAGAAATTTCTTCTATACATTACAACGGGGGGTATAGGTATCTTAATGAAGAAAAATATCCGGAGGCCGAAAAAAAATTCCGGAAGGCTCTTACCGAAGCCGAAAAAGGAAATAATCTAAGACTCATAAGTTCCTGCCTTCATGGATTGGGTTATGCTCTGGGCCGGCAAAGAAAAAACAAGGAAAAAATTCCTTTTAGTCTGAAACAAATAAAAGTTTCTAAAAAAATAGGAGACCAAAAATCTCTTATCACCGCTTATAGAAATATCTACTATGCTTACCAGTGGGAGGCCCGGAATATGGACCGGGAACAAAAGTTTGACTGGGCCATCGGCTATTACGAGAAAGCTCTTGAAGCTGCCGCCCATACAGGAGAATCCCTTCTTAAAAAGCGGGCATACGTAAATCTAACCGACCTTAAACTATACCTTAAAAATAAGAATAAAAAGTAATATCCTGTAATTTATTTATGCTGCCTAATATCGTTAATAAAAAAGTCAACGCGGAATAAATTTAAAACATTACATAGCTCCGGGCTTTTAAAAAGTAAACCAAAAACAATCAATGCCAACAAGGTTTTTATAATAAAAATAGAACCGTCCCCTTTTTCTAAAACTGATAATCAAAGCCGGCCGAGAGTGATTTTTTCATAATATTTTCCCCCTTTTTCTATACTCCTTTCCATTTCATTAATTCGTTTATTATGGTATTTGAGCCGACTCCAAAGGCAAAGGCTGCGACGAATACTTTAAGCCGTCTTTTCCCTGCGGAACGTTAAGAAAAACATCCTAAATGGATATTTTTTAGCGACCAAAGGAAGTGCCATGTTCGGTGCGAAGCTCACTTGTTCGAGGCGTTCAGGCTTTTCCGCCTTCCGGTTGAATGTGGCGATTGCGTTTGAAAGAGGGGTGAGAGGACGCCCGAAGAAAGGACACTAATGCGAGGGCGCCCGGAAAAAGGACACCAATGTGTCGTTTTTCAGCCCGAGCACACTTGTTGTCGTTTCTTAGTCCGAACACACTTGTTTCT
>JAQICQ010000086.1 GCA_027858455.1 Elusimicrobiota bacterium
ATTATACCCAAAAAGACTACATATAATAAACTTTTGGATAACTTAACCGGTGGTTATTATGTAAGGAATAAAGTTGTCCCCGACGAAGGAGATTTTGCCCGCCGGGGAAATGTTATAGATTTCTGGCCGCCCGGTCGGAAAAATCCTGTCCGGGTGCTGTTTAAAGATAACATTGTGGAAAGCTTAAAAGAATTTAACGCAGAGACCCAAAGAAGCATAAAAGAATTAACTAAAGCAGAAGTAATTCCTGTAAATTTTAATCGCCAGGAGTCCGCTACTTCCTATATAGGCGAGTATAGCAGCCGCAAACCCGTTGTAATTAATTTCGGCGGGCAAAACGACAGTTTTGTTAAAAATAAAATTTTTAAAAGTGCAAGGCCTTTTTATATAAATATTACTAATTATTTACCGCCGGATTTTACTTTTCATTCAAGCTTGTTTAATTTCAGCGCAGGAAGAAAACAAATTAAAAGCCAACTGACTTTGTTAAAAAAATCAGGATATAAATTTTTTATTGTTGCGCCTACCGGCGGAGAGCTAAAAAAAGCAAAAAATATTATTGATGAAACTGCCGGTATAGTATCGGATGAAATATCGGATGAAATAAAAGGTTATCTTAATGAGGGGTTTAGTATTGCTGAGTTAAAGACCGCAGTAATTTCTATAGGAGATTTATCTATTCAGCATAAAAGTATTCATCATAAAAGATATTACGCGCCTCCGCCTGCCTATAATGTTTCAGAGGCATCTGACCTTAAATCCGGGGATTATGTTGTTCATAAACATTTTGGAATCGGCAGATTCCGGGGCTTATCGGATGCCGGCACAGGCGGCGAAGCGGCCGACTATTTAAAAATTGAGTATAGGGGGGGGACTAATATATTTGTTTCTGCCGAATCAGCTGCAATGGTCCATAAATATTCCGGCAAAAAAGCAGGTATAAAGGTTGATTCTCTTACCGGGACTAATTGGAGCGAGCGAGTCCGCAAAGTGAGGGAGTCGGTAAAAAATTTTTCTTCAAAACTTATCCAAATCCATAAAGGGCGCCGGGAAAGCGGTCTTGCTTTTGAACCTCATTCTGAATTTGAAAAGGAATTTGCTGATTTTTTCCCGTATAAACTTACTGAACATCAAGAGGAAGCGACAAAAGCTGTTTTAAAGGATATGGAGTCGGGAAAAGCTATGGACAGACTTGTCTGCGGTGATGTAGGTTTCGGCAAAACCGAGGTGGCCATGAGAGCGGCTTTCAGAGCGATATTAAACGGCAGGCAGGTTATTTTTCTGGCGCCTACAACGGTACTCTGCCGCCAGCATTTCCATACACTGCTTGAGAGGTTCTCTGAATTTCCGGTAATTATTGAGATGCTCTCCCGGCTTGTATCTCCGGGAGAATCAAAAGAAACAATTAAAAAAATAAATGAAGGAAAAGTGGATATAGTAATAGGCACTCATGCCTTATTTTCAGAAAACCTGAATTTTCCCGCGCCCGGACTTCTCATAATAGATGAAGAGCAGAGATTCGGTGTTAAACAGAAAGAAGAACTTAGATATAAATTCAAGGGAATTGATACACTCACAATTACCGCCACGCCTATACCAAGAACACTTGCTATGGCGCTGGGAAAGGTAAAGGGGCTTTCTCTTATAAATACACCGCCTCCGGGCCGGCTCGGAGTAAAGACAGTAACTATGCCTTTCGACAAAAGAAAAGTAAAAAAGGTTTTAGTCCGGGAGATGGAAAGAGGGGGACAGGCTTTTTATATCCATTCAAGCATAAGAGACATAAAAAAAGTAAAGAATGACCTTGAAAGAGAGATAGATGGTTTAAAAACAGAGTATATACACGGAAGGATGAACCCGTCCCGCATAGACGAGATAATGGAGAAATTCATTAAGGGGGATTTTGATTGTCTCGTTGCAACGACTATAGTTGAAAACGGGCTGGATATTCCCAATGTCAATACTATGATAATAGATTCTGCCGAGCGTATGGGCCTGGCCGATATTTATCAACTAAGAGGCCGAGTGGGACGCAGCAATATAAAAGGCTATTGTTATATAATGTATTCAAAGGCAAACCTTACGGAGGGAGTAAAAAAAAGAGTAGATGCTCTGTCATCATTTTCCGCTTTAGGAGGCGGCTTTCAACTTGCGCTTAGGGATATGCAGCTTAGAGGCGCCGGAGATTTGCTGGGTAAGAAACAACACGGAAATATAATGAAAATAGGTTTTGAATATTACAATGATATACTTGCCCAAGAGCTGGCTTTAATTAAAGGAGAGAAATACGTTAAAATCCCGGAGGTTGAAATAGAGGTGCCGGTCAAAGCTTTTATACCTAAAGAGTATATTAGCGACGAGAGTTTACGGCTGGCTTTTTACCGTAAGCTTTCTTCGATAAA
Organism: Elusimicrobiota bacterium; assembly: GCA_027858455.1. Taxonomy (GTDB): domain Bacteria; phylum CG03; class SLGR01; order SLGR01; family JAGXOG01; genus JAGXOG01. The sequence goes on from JAQICQ010000086.1 coordinate 2,403, forward strand.
AACCAAAGCAGAACTTAAAGATATTATAGATGAGATATCCGACAGATTCGGTCCCGTCCCTGAGTATCTAAAAGCACTTTTTAAAATAATAAATCTAAAGATAGAAGCTGCCGCCGCAAAGATAGTTAAGATATCGGCGGGCAGAAAAAATATTGATTTTGTATTTTTGACTGAAGAAAAGATGCAGGTTAGTTTCACCGGCGGTAACATTTTAATTTTCATAAAAAATGAGATAAAAAATTTTATCGGGACATATTCAAATAGAGAGCGGTATTGACAATAATTATATTTTAAGATAATATATGTTTAAAGCTATAATAACTATAGGGTATAACATATAAGGCAGAGAATGAAAGAAAAAGAAACAATCAGA
>JAQICQ010000090.1 GCA_027858455.1 Elusimicrobiota bacterium
TTTAAGGAACGAAGGAAAGATCGTACTGAAGAAAACATGTTTTTAATATTATTTATTGGCTCGGTTATCTTCCCTTATATCTTTGTAAACAGCCACAGGATGAGATATATGGTGCCGGCTTTACCGGCGGTAGCTGCCCTTATAATATTAAATTTTTATGGTGATAAAAAGTTTTTTCGGTTTGTATTTAAAGCAACCGGTATTCTGACAGGGATTGCGTCAGGAATATTATTAATTGTAATTTTTAAGATGAAAATAATTAATATACCGTTATTGCTAATTGGTTTTTTGATTTCTGCGGCGACGGTGTTATTCCTGTTGAAAAGAAAGCTGCACTATACGGCTGTAACAATATTAGTATTTAATTTATTTTTTCTCGGGTTTATTTATTCAGGGATGGGATTATGGAAAGTTCCCGATAATATAATAAAGAAGTTAAAAGATTCTGATTTCTCAACTTTGAACCGTCGTCCGTTTTTTCTTCCGGTAAGAGCGGGAAGGGTTAGTTTTAACGATGTTACGGGAGTTAAATCTTTTAAAATGGCTGTTGAGGCCGGTTCGCTTATATATTTTCCCCGGCACAGAATGAAAAAATTTAAAAAACTTATGGACGCTTCGGGATATAATGATTATGAAAATTATATAGTATGGGAAAGATTTAACGAAGTTCCAAAAAAGCCGGATATCATAAAAGCTTTTAAAACCGGCGACATAAATTTTTTGAAAGAAAAGACATATTTTATTAAAGTAAAATAATATGGAAGAAAAAACAAAAAACCTGTCAGTAATAATACCGGTTTACAATGAAGAAGCAAATCTGCGGGAGTTGATTACACGGACTTCGGCGGTTCTTGAAAAGCTCGGCGGCAAAAACGAGATAATATGCATTGACGATCTCTCTACGGATGGCAGTCTCGCGGAACTTTTAAAACTAAAAGATGAATACAGGACGCTCAGAGTTATAGCATTTCATGAACATCTCGGCCAGAGCGGAGCGCTTGCAGCCGGTTTTCGGAACGCGCGCGAAAATATTGTTGCAACATTAGATGCTGATATGCAGTGCGTCCCGGAAGACATACCTCTTTTGATAGAAAGTTTAGGTGAAAATGACGCTGTCTGTCCGAAGAGGTCTGGGAGAAAAGACAGCCGGATTAAAAAAATATCGTCCCGCATAGGGAACGGGGCAAGAAATTTTATTACCGGTGAAGATATAGAAGATACAAACTGTCCGTTAAAACTTTTTCGGCGCGAGGTCATACAGGATATACCTTATTTTAAAGGATTTCACAGGTTTATACCTACGTTGTTGAAACTTTACGAATACAGTGTAGCGCAGATACCGGTGAGTCATTATCCCAGGCGTTACGGAAAATCAAAATATAATGTTTTCAATAGATTATTTAAAGGGATGGCGGATGTTTTAGGGGTTTACTGGTTAAAGAAAAACAGGTTATCTGTTAAATGCTTTTCGGAGGAAAAATGAGTTTAAAAATTGTATGGCTCAGTGTAGGTTTTTTAGGTCAGGCCTGTTTTTTTATGAGATTTTTAGTCCAGTGGATTGTTTCTGAAAAAAAAGAGGAGAGTTTTATACCGGTTGTATTCTGGTATTTTTCTCTCGGCGGCGCGATGCTGCTTTTAAGTTATGCAATCTGGCGGAAAGATCCTGTTTTTATAATAGGGCAGTCTTTCGGGTTTGTTGTTTATATCAGAAACCTTATTTTAATTAACAGGAAGAAAAATACAATAAAAAGTGTTTCAGAATAATTCTTTTTTGAATTGTTAAGATATAAATATATAATACATTAAGTAAGTAAAGAGGATAATAAAAAGTGAAAATAAATACAGATAAAATATATAAGCAATCGCTTAATTGGGGCATTATTCTGCTCGCAGTGAGTATTACTTTTTCCATTACTCTCATGAATGTTGCTTTTGGTTTCCTGTCTCTGGCTTTTGCAATAAAATTATTCAAAAAAGATGTTAAATTTATATCAACGGGCTTAGAGATACCTCTGGGTATATTTTTGTTTTTTTATATCTTAAGCGCGTTAATATCGGGAAATACATTAAATAGTTTAAAGACTGTAATTAATAATTACTGGTATATACTGCACCTCTATGTAATTATATATCTTTTCGGGCAGCAAGAGCTGAGAAAATTTGTAAAAATTCTCGGCTGGTCTGCTTTTGCGGTAGCTGTCTTTACGGTTTTGCAATCTCTCGGAGGGCTTAATTTTACGCTGCATTTTAATATTAACAGCACCATAAAATTTGCTCCGCCGATTCTTACAAAATTCACGGAGATATGCGGGTATCCGATTTATATAGGCACCGGGATTATCGGCCAGCATATGAGATCGGCCGGACAGATTCTTATGCTTTTCTTTTTCACTTACGCCGCCTTTAAGAAAAAGTGGCCGGCGGTAATTTTATTTATTGCTTTAATCTTAAGTTTTTCTTTCAGCGTCTGGTTTGGATTTCTCATAGCATTTTTATGGTATTTATTGGTGAGAAAAAAGAAGTTTATTACGGCAGCAGTTTCTACACTGATGGTTCTGGCGGTATTGGTTTATATTCAGGCCCCAAAAAGAACAGTTAAAGATGAGATTTCAAATAAAATTAAAGATGTGAAGATATCGTTGAAAGTATTTACTGAAAGGCCTCTGCTTGGTATCGGGGCGGGGCAGTATAATAAAGTAAGCAACGGAAATCCGTCTTCCCCCCAGTCAATTTATATGAATATGCTTGTTGAAGGAGGTATCCTGACTTTCCTGGCATTTATATATTTTATATATACTTTATGTAAACTTTACCTTAAACGCCTTCCTTCTTTAAAAGAGCGCTGGAGGGAATTACATATTTCCGCGTGGCTTGCTCTTCTGGCAATATTATCAGCCGGGTTTTTTAATAACTTTCTTACCTATGCCGAAAATTCTGTTTTAATATGGACGCTGGCAGGGATTATAATTAAAATTAAGCAGAGTCGCTGGACTCACCGCCTTATAATTTCTAAAAAAAGAAGCTAACGGCTATGAATCCGGCAGATGCTTTTTTATATCTTCTGCTTAAAGCAGTAATTATACTTATTACAGTTTTGCCTGAGAGATTGGTTTATTGCGCCGGTGCTTTTTTAGGGGAACTCTTCTATCTTTTCGGTAAAAAACGAAGAGCAATAACCGTTGATAATATAAAGAGAGCTTTTCCTGAAAAATCATTTTCTCATTGCCGCTCGCTGGCTCTTGATGTTTATAAAAACCTCGGCAGAAACCTTGTGGAATTTATTAGATTTTCTAACGGAAAACTGTCCGGTAAAATTGATATTCGGGGAGCCGACAGGTTTGCAAACGGAGGTCTTATGCAGATGGGGCATTTCGGCAACTGGGAAATTACAGGAATGGCTCTTGCGTCTTCGGGCCGTGATCTGTATCCTGTCGGCAGAAGAATCCATAACAAGGCGGTTGATACTATTATAGATGTTTTGCGGACTGTTTTCGGGGGAGCTCATATACCCTACAGGGGCAGCATAAGGAAAGTCTTGAAAAAAATAAGGAATAATGAAAACATCTGCGTTCTCTTTGACCAGCGTATGTCCAGTGGACTGCCTGTGAAATTTTTTAACCGGCCGGTATGGGTTACTCATTTTAGTTCTGTTCTGCACAGAAGAACCGGGGTAGAGGTTATACCTTCTTTCAGTTATCACGAGGACGGCAGGTTAAAGGTCAGATATGAAGAACCGGCTGATTTTGTGAGTTCGGGCGATACTTTGAGAGCGGATTTCATAAATACTCAAAATCAGGTTAACTGGCTGGAAGATAAAATACGGAACAGGCCCTATGAGTGGTTTTGGCTTCATGATTTCTGGAAAGACAGATGGCCTGCGGTTTTTCTTGACCGCGACGGCACAATAAATGTAGATCACGGGTATGTTTCTGAAAAAGAAGATCTGGAATTTTATCCCGGGACTTTTAAGGCCTTAAGGGAGCTTAGAAGAGCCGGGTATCTGCTTATTGTAGTAACAAACCAGTCGGGAGTAGCCCGCGGTTATTATACCGAAAATGATTACCGTAAATTAAACAGTTATTTTCTAAATACTCTGGAAAAAGAGGGAGTGATTATAGACCGGGTGTATCACTGCTCTCATCATCCGGACGACGACTGTTATTGCCGCAAACCTAATCCCGGTATGGTGCTTAACGCCGCCGAAGAGTTAAATATTGATGAAGCCGCAAGTTTTGTGGTAGGCGACAAAGCAAGCGATATCAATCTTGGGAAAAGGCTGGATATAAAAACAGCGATGGTAATGACCGGAGAAGGAAAAAATCAGATAAAAGATGTTTCTCCTGATTTTGTGGGCGCGGATCTTGCCGAAGTCGCGCAGATTATTATAGATGAAACTGATTAAAAAACTTCTTATCCCGCCTGCTTATTTTCTTTCTTGGATTTACGGTGCAGCGGTTTTTATACATAAGTTAGCCGTTAAACCCCGCGATGCCGGGATAAATGCCGGGGTAAATGTGGTAAGTGTGGGAAATATAACTGCCGGCGGGACCGGCAAGACCCCTTTGGTTATAAATATAATTGAGAACCTGAAGGGAACCGGGAAGGAAACCGGTATTGCCGGGAAGGTTGCCATACTGAGCCGGGGATACGGCCGTCAGTCAAAAGGATACAGAGTTATAAATGAGATACCGGATTTTAAAGAATCCGGCGATGAAGTTAAAATATTAAAAGAAAAATTTCCCGAAGTGCCTGTTTTTCTTGGAAGTAACCGGTATAAAAGCGCGGTAAATGCTGTAAAAGGCGGCGCCCGGATACTTATACTCGATGACGGCTTTCAAAGCAGAGAAATCAAGAGAAATGTTAATATAGCGGTAATTGATGCTACCGATCCTTTCGGAGGAGGGGTTCTTATACCGGCCGGCAGATTAAGAGAACCTATGGGAGCGCTTAAAAGGGCGGACTCTGTAGTAATTAACAGGTCCGGCCAGGTTTCCGATGACAGGTTATATGAAATAAAAGCAAAAATAATTAAGATAAAAGAAGGTATAGAAGTTTTTTCGGGGGTTGAAAAATTAAAAGGATTTAAAGAGATAAAAGGGCGCAGAAAAGTAAAGGCTTCTCATTTCAAAGCCTGTAAAATTCTTGCGCTTTCCGGTATAGGAAATCCGGAAGGGTTTTATAATCTTATTGGAGCTGCGGGATTAGAGATAAAATATAAATATGAGTATAGGGATCATTACCTCTGGTCAGAAAAAGAACTTGTGGAAATTAACCGGATTGCTGAGGCCGAAGGTTTAAAGATTATTACTACCCAAAAAGACGCCGCAAGGTTTAACCAAAAAAGCCGGGAAAGTAATATAAAAGGCTGGGAGGCAGTTATGGAACTGGAAATAAAAGAAGGGAAAAAATGGCAAAAATATTTAAAAGAAAATATTTAATATCAGTTGCAGCGTGTATATTTGTATTGGTTCTTACCGCGTCTGTAAAATCAGCCGATATGCCTGAAGTACCGTGGGCCGTCGGCGAAGACCTTACTTTTTCAATAAGATGGGGATTTATTACAGCCGGTTATGCAAATATGGCGGTGACAGAAGAAATTATATTAGACGAAAGACCGGTTTACAGAATTGTCACCCAGGCGAGGTCGGCGGCATTTTTTGATCCGTTTTATAAAGTAAGAGATATTGTTGAGTCATATATAGATAAAGAAAAACTTCACACGGTCCGTTACAAAAAACAATTGCGCGAGGGCAGTTATGAGAAAGATACTACTATAATATATGATCATAAAAATAAAATGGCTTATGAAAACGGGCATAAATTTGAAATAACAGAAGGGGTTCAGGACGTCTTATCAGCGCTTTATTATATGCGGCATAAAAAGTTGGAAGTAGGCAAAGTCTATGAATTTGATGTAGGGACGGGAAAAAAACTCTGGCCGCTTAAAATTACGGTTAAAAGGAAAGAAAAAATTAAAGTCCCGGCAGGTAAATTTAAAACATATTTAGTTATACCCGAGTTAAGAGAAGAAGGTATCTTTAAAGCAAAGGGCAAACTTAAAGTATGGTTAACGGCAGATGATAAAAAGATACCTGTTTTAATGAAAAGTAAGATACCGGTAGGTTCTATATCGGCAGTTTTAATAGATAAGAAACTCAGTAAATAGTACGGAGCAGTTAAAGAATGAGCGACAGTATTAAAGGAATAAGATACAGAACTAATTATTTACTTATGAAACTCGGGTTGTTGGCCGATGCCGGCTGGAGCTCTAAAAAGATGGTTTTTATAGTATCAACAGGACGGACAGGGACAAAATTTCTGGCCAGATTTTTTAATAAATATGACGGGATATATGCTCTCCACGAACCCAGACCGGATTTTTTAGCTGAAGGCATTAAATATGCCGCAGGAAAACTATCCGACAATAAAGCAGTAGATATTCTTAAATCAAACCGTTCGGCTATATACCGCGAGGTTGTAAGAAGAGGAGACGGCATATATGTAGAATCAAATAACCGGCTCTTTGCTCTGCTTAAACCTCTTAAAAAAACTTTTAAAGATGCTAAGATAATCCATATAGTAAGAGACGGCCGGGATTATGTCCGTTCGGGTATGAGCCGCAACTGGTATAAAAAATCAGATTCTACGCTTCGCCTTGAAGCTACGCTTTTTCCGGACGACCCATATTTTGAGAAATGGAAAGAGATGTCCAGGTTTGAAAAGATAGCCTGGCGCTGGCAGAAAAAAGACGGGTTCATATATGATACAATAAAAGATATAACGGACACTCTTACCGTTAAATTTGAGGATATTTTTTACAGTGATAATTATAAAGGCTTAAGAAAAATTGCGGAATATGTCGGGGCGGATAACGCTTATACAGAAACATTAATAAAAGATTTAGTTCATAAAAAAGTAAATTTCACCTCGAATTACAGCATAAAAGAATGGCATAAATGGAATGCTGACAAAAAAGACAGATTTTACGCTGTTGCAGGACGGCATTTAGAAAAATACGGCTACAGATAAAGAGTAAAATTTTATAAAATTGGTTTTCTATAATGTCAAGAATAAAAAAAATAAAGAAAAGCATACTTTTCACAGGTCGTTTTTTCACGGCTTTTCGCCGCGCGTTCCCTGATTATTTAATAATAGGCGCTCAAAAAGCAGGTACAACTTCCTTATATAACTACCTTATACAGCACCCTTCGGTAAAACCGGCCTTTAAAAAAGAGATACATTATTTTGATTCCCGCTATCGCCGGGGAAATTTATGGTACAGGTCATTTTTTCCGTATAAAAAAGAGCTGAGACAGGGAGAAATAACAGGAGAAGCTTCGCCTTCTTATATTTTCTATCCGGGCGCGGCAGAGCGTATTTACAGGATTTTTTCTAAAGTAAAGCCCGAAGTAAAGCTCATAGTTTTATTGAGAAACCCGGTGGATAGGGCAATTTCGGCATCTATCCACCAGTGCCGCTCAAAAAGAGAAGATCTTCCTTTCGGGGAAGCTTTTAAAGCAGAAGGGGAAAGAACCCGACGCGCTAAAAAAAACATTAAAAAAAGCATCTTTAAAAAGAAAAAACATAGCCGGCGTCTCAGAAAATTTGCTTATAAAGAGAGGGGTGAATACGAGAGCCAGCTCAAAGACTATCTAAAATATTTTAAAAGAGAAAATATATTTATTATTTTTTCGGAAACATTCTTTAAAAACCCCGCAGGAACGATGAAAGACATATATTCTTTTCTTAAAATTGACGATTCATTTACCCTGAAAGACATAAGACCGCGCAATGTAAGCAGTTATGAGAGATATCCGGATATACCGGATTCTGTTTCCATTTATCTTAAAGAATATTTTAAGCCTTATAATAAGAAATTGGCAAAATTGCTCCGCAGAGATCTTCCATGGAATTATTGATACTCTTTTTCAGCCGTCTTTTTTGCAGTCCCTGATATTTGAAATTATTGACTATATCAATTATAATTCTGCTATAGATATTGCAAAGGAACAAATTATGACAGATAAAAAAGATCTGACAGAAGATTTAAATAAATTTAAGGGTAAAAATATAGTGGTTGTCGGAGATATTATAGTTGACAGATATATCTTCGGCGGTGTTAAACGCATATCTCCGGAAGCGCCTGTGCCGGTGGTAGATATTATGAGAGAAGAATTTATGCCGGGCGGTGCGGGAAATGTCATAAACAATATAATCAGTTTAGGCGGGAAGGCGTATGCTTCGGGGGTGATAGGGAAAGACAGCCACGGACGCGATATTGTAAAGATGCTAAAAGACGAGGGCGCCGATACTTCGGGAATAATAAAGGACGGTTCCCGCCCCACCAGCGTAAAAACCAGAATTATAGCCGACCGTCAGCAGGTGGTAAGAACGGACATAGAATCAAAGGTAAAAATTTCTAAGGAAATTACCCGGAAAATTCTTAAACAATTAAAGCATATATTAAAAAAAGCAGACGGCATTATAATTTCGGATTACGGTAAAGGGATAATAAACCGGCCTCTCATAGAAGGGATAATCCGTCTTGCCGAAGAATATTCATTGCCGGTGGTAGTTGATCCTCAGGTGGGCCATTTTCTTGATTATTCCGGAGTAACTTCTCTTACACCTAACGAAAAAGAAGTATCAGAGGCGTTAAATATGAGGGTTGACGATGATAAGTCTGTTGAGAAAGCAGGTTTTATATTACTTCAGAAACTAAACAGCGCCGCAGTACTTATAACAAGGGGAAGTAAAGGGATGACTCTTTTTAAGAAGGGAGAAAAGTCCCGGTATATTCCCACGGCGGCAAAAGATGTCTTTGACGTTACCGGTGCCGGCGATACTGTAACGGGAATATATATGATGGGGATTGTTTCCGGGCTGGGGCATTACCGCGCGGCCCAGCTGGCTAATTACGGCGCGGCAAAAGTTATAAGCCGAATAGGCACTGTCGCGGTCACCGTTGATGATATAAGGAAAGAAATTGAACAGACGGCCTGAAGAGACAGTAACGGTTATACCGGCGCGGCTTTCTTCCACGAGACTTAGAGAAAAACCGCTCGTTGATTTAAAGGGAAAGCCTCTTATCCGGCGGGTATGGGAAAATGCGGTTTCCGTGCGGAATTCCGGCGAGGTAATTGTAGCTACGGATTCTCAAAAGATTAAAGAGGTTGTTGAAGGTTTTGGCGGAAAGTGCGTTATGACCCCGGATAGTTTAACTTCCGGTTCGGACCGGGTATATTATGCTGCGGCCCAATATTTCCCTCGTGCGGATATAGTGGTTAATTTACAGGGCGACGAGCCGTTTATAGACAGAAATCTTGTGGAGGAAATGATTAATCTCGCCCGGAGGGAGAGTTACGGTTTATATTCGGCGTATTTTCCGGTGGATAAAAAAACGGCGCAGGACAGTTCAGTTGTAAAGGTAGTTATAAATAAAAAAAGCGAGGCGCTTTATTTTTCCAGGAGTCTTGTCCCCTTTGGCGCAAATATCTACAAGAAACACCTAGGTATTTATGTTTGGCGCCGCCGCGCTCTTGAGGAATTTTATAATTCTGCTGCTGCTCTGCTGGAAAAAGCGGAGAGATTAGAACAGCTCAGGGTTTTAGAATCGGGCGCCGCGATAAAGATGCAAGAAAGCCCGGTGGATTCAGTAGGAATAGACACAGAAGATGATTTAAGGAAAGCAGTAAAATATTTAGATGAACTTAAATAAAAAAACAAAGATTAAAAATATTGACGTCAGTTCTTCAGAGCGGCTCTTTTTTATTGCCGGTCCCTGCGTCATAGAAAACTATGATATGCTTAGAGAGACAGCGGATTTTTTAAAAGAACTTGCCCGAAAAAAAGGGCTGGATATTATCTTCAAGGCATCTTACGACAAGGCAAACCGGAGTTCTCTCTCTTCTTTCCGGGGGCCCGGAATTAAAGATGGGTTAAGCATGCTTGAAAAGATAAAAAAAGAGACAGGACTTCCTCTGCTTGTTGATGTTCATTCCGTAGCGGAGGTATCTAAAGCCGCCGAAGTAGCCGATTGCCTGCAGATACCTGCTTTTTTATGCCGGCAGACGGATTTGCTTGTTGCCGCCGGTTCTACGGGGCTGCCGGTAAATATAAAAAAAGGGCAGTTTATGAGTCCCCGGGCAATGAATCTTCAGGCTCAAAAAGTCCAGAAATCCGGTTCTTCCGGTGTGATATTAACCGAAAGGGGAACGACCTTTGGTTACGGTGACCTGGTCGTTGATATGCGGTCTTTAATTGTAATGAAAAAGAACGGATATCCGGTTATATATGATGCAACTCATTCTCAGCAGCAGCCGGCAACGGCTGATGAAACCACAGGAGGACGGAAAGAATTTATTGTTCCCCTTGCCCGGGCAGCTGCGGCAACAGGGGTTAACGGTATTTACACCGAGGTTCATCCCTCGCCGCTTAATGCTTTAAGCGACAGGGAAACGCAATTAAATTTTAAGGAGTACGAGGAGCTAACAGATGAAGTGTCCAGAGTGCAGGGCTAACAATAAAGAAGGGGTTAAGTACTGCAAAAGATGCGGTGCGCCTCTTTTTGAATATACCGGGCCGGACTGGAAATGGTCAGTTAAGATACTGGGTATAATATATGCGGCGCTTATAGTGTTGTTTATAATTCTCAAGGCAGTAATATGATTATAAAGCGGGCAAAAAAAGTATTAAAAGAAGAGGCCAGGGCATTAAAAAAAGTCGCCGCCGGGTTAGGAGAAGATTTCAATAATGCCGTCCGGCTTTTATTGAAAACAGAGGGAAAAATTATTGTAATGGGTGTGGGCAAATCCGGCCTTGTGGGGCGTAAGATTGCCGCCACACTTTCTTCTACGGGGTCACCTGCTTTTTTTATTAATGCCGCAGAAGGAATACATGGTGATGTCGGGGTTATAGATTCTAAAGATGCCGTCCTCATACTTTCTTACAGCGGTTCAACCGAGGAAATAGCGCTTGCTCTTGCTCCTGTAAAGCGGTTAAACGTTCCGGTAATAGCTATCACCGGCAACCGTGATTCCCGGCTGGGGAAGAATTCGGATATAGTTATAGGGTTAAATGTTGACCGGGAGGCCTGTCCGATGAATCTTGTGCCTACTTCTTCTACTACCGCTATGCTGGCCCTCGGTGATGCGTTGGCTATATCCCTGCTTGAAGAGAGGGGTTTTAAAACTGACGATTTTGCTGCTCTCCATCCGGCGGGCACGCTTGGCAAAAAATTACTCTTGAGAGTGGAGGACATAATTAAAAAGAAAGGAGCAAACAACCCGGTTGTAAAGAGCGGGTCTTTGGTGAAAGCAGCTCTTATTGAGATGACAGGAAGCAGACTCGGGGCAACTTCCGTGGTGGATAAAAAAGGCCGGTTATCCGGTTATTTCACGGACGGGGATTTAAGAAGAAGGCTTCAGGAAAGTTCCGGATTGTTAGAAGAAACTATAGACAATGTTATGACAAAAGACCCGGTAACTGTCCTTAAAGGGACTCTGGCTATTAAAGCCAGGGATATACTTCAAAATAATAATTTTGACAATGTGCCGGTTGTAGATAAAGAGAATAAACCGATAGGAATAATAGACGAAAGAGATATAATAAGCGAAGGACTATAGAGGGGCTTTTAAAAATTAAAATAACTCATGGCAAAAAAAACAGATTTTAAAGATATAAAGATAGTTTTTATGGATGTGGACGGCGTATTGACCGACGGTAAGGTGATGTTTATAAACGGTAAATCTCCTAAAACATGGCATGTGCGCGATAGGCTTGCTATTAAGATTTTAACTTCTCTGAAAGAGGAGGACATCAGTGTCATCTGGATAAGCGGCCGGCCCGCGCCTGAGTTAAAAGAGCGCGGCGACGAATTAGGGGTTGCTGAAGTCTTTTCCGATATTGAGGCTAAAGTGCCGGTAATGGAAAAAATTTTAAATAAATACAACCTTGTAAAAGAAGATGCGCTTTATATAGGGGATGACCTGGTTGATATAGGATGTATAAAAAAAGCCGGACTGGGATGCTGTCCGGCTGACGCTGCCGAAGAAGTAAAAGAAGAGGCCGACTTTATATGCCGCAAATCCGGAGGGGTGGGGGCGGTTCGGGAAATCATAGAAAATATCCTTAAGGGTAAAGGGTACTGGGACGGAATTGTAGACAGATTCCAGAAAGGCTAAAACTATTTTCAGAAAGATATATAAAAGCCGCGGCATAAAATTAGCCCGGCATCTGCTTATGGCGGTATTTCTTGT